>JBQCJB010000969.1:0-10358 GCA_051953155.1 Aureliella sp.
AGCGTTTCCATCGCGACGCGCTTCACAAAATCCGCCGGCTCGTCGTCCGATGCGGTCACGTGTTGGAAGTACACTCCGCAGGCGGCGGTGAATTGCCCTGCATGCAAGTTCGACGTGGTCCAGGCATCGACCAGCGGCACAACTTTGGATGCATCGCCCGAAGGCAGCACGTCGCTGACGGCCGGGATCACGCCGGCCAACGGGTTGTCGCTCAGTTGAGGTTGTTCGAAGACAACTTGAACGCAGGGATTCCGGTTGCTGCAGAACATTCGCGACCCGGCCAGGTCCGCTGTCAGACCGAACTGGGCCGGTCCGGTGATCGGTTCGGCAATGCCCGTGCGAGGATCCAGCCGAATGTCGCGCGTCCCCAGTTCGATGGGCTCGGCCGGCGCGTTGTGACGCAAGGCCTGGCCGACCTGAACTTTGCCACCGCGCAGTCCGCTGGCAATGGTCCAGCGACCGTCCAGCTCCAGACGAGGATGATTGGCCCGGAGTTGTTCATTCTGCTGGGCAAAGCCTTCGAGCCAAACTTCCTGTTGGTCGGAGCGGCCGTCGCCGTCGGTGTCGCGCATCCAGACCAGTTTGCCACCCAGTGTGACCACCGCTCCATCGCGCCACAGCCCGATGCCGGTTGGCATATCCAGCCGCTCGGCAAAGATCTCGGCTGAGTCAAAGCGACCATCGTTGTCGCTGTCCGACAGAATGCGGATTCGCCCGCGCGGTTCGGGCTGAGTCTTGAGCTGGTACGGGTAATCGATCATTTCGACGACCCACAGCCGACCGCGATCATCAAAGGCGGCGTCGACCGGACTGGTGGTCTCGGGCTCGGCAGCGATCAGCTGGATTTGGTAGCCATCGGCGATGACTAGCTGTGCGGCCGATTGGCTGGGGCTGAGAGCGTGATCGCGGGCTGCGGCGATCGATGCGGCTTGGTCGTTCGCGGGCTGGGCCGAGCCGCTCGCCGCCGTTTCTGTCTTGCCGGGCTGGTCAGCCGATACGGCTGGCAGGCTCAGCCAGCAGGCGACCGAGGCCGCGGTCAGTCCGCCAACGGAAGCCAGCCAAGTGGCCATTCTCCGTGTCCGTTCCTTGCGATTCGTTCGAGAACGCACGCTGCACATCACGGCTCTCCTCAACTAGCAATCCGATCCACCAGCCAACCCACTGTCTCAACTCTCTGAGCCTGCTCATTCTAGCTCAAGGAATACGTCGCGGGCTCGAAAAATCGATGGAGCGTCGGTTGAGGGCTAGCGGGCTCACCGCTTGCGTTTCTTGTCCTTGTCTTTGTTCTTGTTCGGATCACGGCGCTGGGTGGCCGAACGCACGGCGGGTTTGTCGAGCATCTCGCGCAGCTCTGCCAGGCGCGCGGCCATGCGGCTGGGTGGCTGCGGCGGTTCGCTTTGATTCTGCTTGCGCGCGGCCGCTGTCGGCGGTAGCGGTTGGCGAGTCGCTGGCGTTGCCGCAGCCGGTTCGACGGGTTTGGGTGGAACCAAACGTTTGACTAACTTGCGCTCCGCTAAGGACCAGAGACTGGACGTAATGAAGTAGATGCACAGTCCGCTTGGCACTTTGAAGAACAGCACGCCCATGACGACCGTCATGACTTGCATCATCTTCTGCGTCATCAGCGTCTGTTCGTCGGTCGCCTTGGGCATCAAGACTTTCTGCTGGACCAAAAACAGGCCGACGGTGATGACCGGCAAAAGATTGAAATAGGGCCCCAGGTACCCGGTGCCGCGGCCGGCGATGATTTCCGGCATCCAGCCGCTCCAGTCGAAGAGCATGTCGGGACCGGCCAGGTTCGAAGCCCACGACAATCCCGGTATCAAGGGTTCCTGCCGCAGCGAAATATCGACGCTCAAGCAGCGATACAGTCCCATGAAGATCGGCAGCTGGAGAAACAGCGGCAGGCAGCTGGCCAAGGGGCGGAAGTTGTGTTTTTGGTACAGCTCGCGCGTCAGTTCGGCCCGCTTCTGCATGTCGTCTTTATACAGATCGTTGATGCGTTTCATCTCCGGCTGGAGTTCTTGCATCTTCTGAGCGTTGACGGCTGCCTGGCGTCCCAACGGGAACATCGCCCCGCGGACCAGCAACGTCAGCATGATAATGGCGATGCCATAATTGCGGACGATGCTGTAGAACAGGTACAGGATCCAGGACAAGGGCTTGGTAATCCATGGAATCCAGCCGTACTCGATGAAGCGTTCGAGACCGAAGTGCTGGAGAACGCGGGTGTCCTTGGGGCCGGCGAAAATGCGGTAACGCGTGCTCAGCGATTCGCCCGGGGCCAGCTTGTGCTCGGCTGTATCGAACCAGAAGGCGATGTTCGTCGCTTGGGCCTGGGATGACACGATCGAGCTGACGCGGGCGACAGCGTCGGCGCCTGCCTGCTTGAGATTATCCAGCGCGTCGGGCGCTTCAGCGTGCGGTAGGAACGCGGCTGCAAAGTATTGGGCGTCCAGTCCGACATACCGCAGCGAGCGGGCTGCGGGACTGCCGCTGGCATCGACGAACAAGCCTTGATCGGTCGGCGACTTCAGTTCGCGATCATAGACCGAGCGGGTCAGGACTATCGAATGATTCCCTTGTTTGTCGCCGAAACGTACGTCGCGCTGGCCGGCGCCGCGAAAGAAATAGGGGCTGATCTTGACCGAGTACCACCAACCTTCCAAGGTGATCCCCGCCAAGGCCTCGTGACGCAGCGACAGTTCAACCGGATCGTCGGCGCGGTTTTCAATGACCGTCTCGTAGTCCAGCGTGTACGCATCGGCGTTGGCGGCAACTGGATCGCTGGCGTCGGCCTTGTACGGCAAGAGTCGGTAGCGCTTGACCATCACCAGATCGGCCGCTGCGCCCGCCTCTTCGAGATAACTGGCCAGCGGCAAGCGAAACTCGACGCCTTGCCCGCCGGAAACCTCCAGCGGAGCGACTTCCCAGTTATCGCTCAGCGTGCCCTCGAGTCCCTTGAGCGAACGCATGCCGATCGGAATCTGGTCTTTGCCCAGCGTTGCCAGCGTCGTGAGGCAACTCAGACGCTCGAGGTTGCCAGGAACCTGCTCAGACAGGTATTCCTGCGTGCGCAGGACGTCCAGCGGCGGTTGGGAGAGCGTCGCTTGGAAAGTCAGCAGCGACCTTTCGTCGGCGTCCTGACGCAGCACGTTCAGACTCACGCTCGTGCCTGGTTTGATGTCGCGGAGGACGCGCTGGATCGAGTTGTAAGACGTGACTACGACACCGTTGATCGCTTGGAGCACGTCGCCGGCGCGCAGTCCTCCGGGGGCGTCGGGACAAGTGGCGGCCGCCGCTGGCGAACCGTCGGGGATCGTCGTGATCCGCACACCCGCGCTGGCTGGCCGCCAGCCGAGATATCCCAGATACCCGCCGCGATGTTCGATCGCGCGAAAGCGGAAGCGATCGGATTTCTTCTCGTCGACCAATTCGACCCGTTCGGTCCCGCCGCCGCGGCTGGTCAGCGTCACCAGCAGCCGATATCCCTTGGCCGGGTCGAGGGAGCCGAGAGTCACCACACGCTCCGGATTGTTCGGTCGTTCGGCTTGCGCGGTCTGCTGGGGCGACTCAGGCTTTTCTTCTGGTTTGGCTGCTGCATCCGCGGACTTGTCGCCGGACTTGCTTGCGTCCTTGCCGGTGTCCGCAGCGTTGGCGGCGGACTGCTCCGGCTGGCTCGACGACTTGCCGCGGTCGGCGGCATCGTCGCCCTGGGCAGCTTGGTCCTTTCCGGCAGCCAGATCTTGATCGGCGACCGGCTTCTGGGCGGCCGGTTTGTCGCCCAGCTTGTTCGCCCCGCCCGGTGGAACACTGGGCAAGAACAGCCGCTGGAGCCCGATGAAGACGAGCAGCATCGCCATGCTGAGGACGAGAAACGTGCGAAAATTGCGGTCCACGCGGAGGTCTCTTTGTCGACGGAACGGAAGCGGAGTGCGGGATCAATTAACCCGCTATTCTCACCCTGCTAGCCAATCTTGGCTAGACCAATCGCACAGCGGGCGCCGCTGCGCCGGACCTCCTCTTAGGCGGAGTGACTTCGGTGGAAAAGATGTGACGCGTGCGTGGTTTGCGCCGTCGGGCCAACGCACTATCATGCACTGGGCTCGTTTGCGACCGTCGGCCCGGCTGTGCCAGATTCTTGGTGGCGGAAAGTTTGGCAGGTCTGAGACGGTTTTGCGCGACGGATTCTTTGCCGGCGGGAAAATGGAGTGGTTTTTGCCGAGGCCTGGCTGGTTTCGCCGATCCCGACCACATTTTTCTCGTCGGCCTTTTCCAGCGAGCAACCGCCGCCTCCAGCGGAGAGAGGCGGCGCGCCGGATTCCGCGGAGCTCCTGGCTGCGATCGCGGTCCGCGGCATCTCTGTCGCAGCGGGGAACCTTTTGGGAACAAGCTTTCAAGGAAAGCAGAATGTTTGTAGTCGATGGCTTGATCCTCATCGCAGGCGTGCTCATTTTGCTGGGCATCGTCTCGAGCAAGGTGTCCGCGCGGCTGGGCGTGCCCGTCCTGGTTTTGTTCTTGCTGTTGGGCATGTTGTCCGGTTCGGAGGGAATCGGCGGAATCGCCTTCGATAGCTACCCGATGGCCCACGGCATCGGCACGATCGCCCTGGTCCTGATTCTGTTCGACGGCGGACTGGAAACGTCGCTCGATGCGGTCAAGTACGTTTGGAAACCAGCCGTATCCTTAGCGACGATCGGCGTGTTGGTCACTGCCGTGTTGACCGGTTTGGCGGCCATGTGGTTTCTGCATTTCACGTGGCTGGAGGGGCTGCTGCTGGGCAGCATCATTGGCTCGACCGACGCAGCGGCCGTGTTCGCGGTGCTGCGGTTTGGTGGTATTTCGCTGCCGCACAAACTGGTCGCGACGATCGAGATCGAAAGTGGCTCGAACGATCCGATGGCCATCTTTCTCACGATTGGCTGCATCGAAGTGTTGGCCGGAGATCGCGCTTTCGACTGGAGCCTGCTGACGATGTTCCTGGCGCAGATGGGCATCGGAGCGATCGTGGGCATCGGCATCGGACTGATGACGGTCCGCATCATCAACGGCATTAACCTCGGCGCGGCGGGGCTGTACCCAGTAATGGCGACCTCGTTTTGCCTGCTGACCTTCGGCCTGACGGCCTGGCTGGGCGGGAGTGGCTTTTTGGCCGTTTACCTGGCAGGCATCGTGATCGGCAACAGTCGACTCGTCTTTCAGCGCGGCATCTTGCTCTTCCACGACGCGATCGCGTGGCTTGCGCAGATCGTCATGTTTATCGTGTTGGGATTGTTGAGCTATCCAAAACGCTTGCTGGAGGTCGGGCCTTACGGCTTGATCATCGGCGCGGTTCTCATCCTGCTCGCGCGACCGATCGCCGTCGGCCTGTCGCTGCTCCCGTTCCGGTTCAACTGGCGCGAGCTGATTTTTATTTCGTGGGGAGGTTTGAAAGGGGCTGTGCCGATTACGCTGGCCACCTTTCCGCTGCTGTTCGGAACGCCGAAGGCTCCGTTGATCTTCGACGTGACGTTCTTCGTCGTGGTTCTCTCGGCGATGGTGCAGGGTTGGTCGCTGCCGATCGCCGCGAAGTTTTTGAAGCTCGAAATTCCGCAGCCGCCGCGGCCGCCAGTGACGCTCGAGATCAGTTCGCTTCGCGACATCGACAGCGATATCGTCGACTACACCGTGACTCCGGAATCGCGCGCCGCCGGACGGATGGTCCGCGAACTCGCGCTACCCGGGGGCGTAGTCATCGCGTTGATTTCGCGCAATGAAGAGATCATTCCGCCGCAGGGCAACACGACGATCGCCCCGGGCGATCACGTCATTCTGGTCCTGCGTCCAGAGACGCGTCCGATCGTCGATCGCATCTTTTCCAGCCTTTCTCGCGAGCACAGCGATCTGCCTGAACAGCTCGAATTTCCGCTGCGGCCGTCGACGACCGTGCAAGAGCTGGAGGAGGTTTACGGCATCCGCATGGACGCGCCCGGCGATATGACGCTCGACAATGCGATTCTCAGTCGCGTCGAAGCGGGCGCCGAGCTGCAAGATCGCCTGGTGCGCTTTGGGCAGATCGCGCTCCGCGTTCGGAAGATGACTCTCGGCGGTTCGATCGAGCAGATCAGCATGCTCATATGCGCCGAAACGGAAGCGGCGGACGATTCCCAGCCCCTCACGCCAGAACGCAAATCTCCGGCGGCCTCCGAACCATCAACGGAACCCATGGCCGGATCGCAATCCAGGGCTCAATCGCAAACCAAGCCCGAACTGCAAGCCCAATCGACATCGCAAGTCCAATCGGACAGCGATTCCGATAGCCCAGTGCCGAACGGTCCGGACTCCGAGGCGTAAGCAGCCTGGACGTCGCGGCTGCGGCTCAGAATTCGAACTCTTCGTCGGAAGATTTCTCGGTGTACAGCGGCAAATGCCGGTAGTAGACCTCGAGGATCATGGCCGACACGGCCGTGCAGTACAGCCGGCCGCCTCGTTCATTGTGCCCCTTGCCCGAATACCAACTTCCGGCGGCGTGTCCCTCGGTCTCCTGGGCTTTGATCAGCCCATCACGCATCGCCTTGTTCCACTTGTCCCACTGCTCGCCACCGAACTGCCTGAGGACCTGGGTAGCGTAGTAGGAATAGTAGAGGTCTTCGACGCTCGGGCCGCGCTTGCTGAGAAACTGCACGCCTTCTTTCAGCCCGGGATTGTCTTTGGACCAACCCAAGTACATGCGGCACAGCAAACCGACGGCGGTCGTTGCCTGACGGCCTTCGATCTTGCTGGTCGGCACATCGTAGCCGTAGTACGCTCCGTCGTTGACGGACATCGCATCCAGGAACGAACTGGCCCGCCGGAACGTTTCCGGTGGCACGGTGAGGTTGCCCATTACGCCACTTTTCAAAGCCATCAACTGCCAGCCGACAACCGACGTGTCGCCTGCTTGCTTGGGTTCGTAACGCCAGCCGCCCCCGCGCGGGTCCTGGGCATACACGATGTAGTTGAGCGCGAGTTGCGCGGGCTGGAGCAAGTCGGGGTCGCGCGTCATCGCGTAGGCCTCGCAGACGACGATCGCCGCCAGACCATGCGAGTACATCCGCCCGCCATCCTCATGCCAGGAACCGTGCGGCAGCGTTCCGCCGGTGACCTTCATGCGGTTGATCAAGAATTTCAGGCCGTTATGGACAGTCGCTTTGTAGCTCCCTTCGAGGTGCGTCTGGCCGGCGCCGAGAAACGGCAGCAGCGCCAACGCCGTGGCTGCGTTGGTCGCCTGAGGCATGTCGCCATCGTCCTTGCACTGGCCGCGGCAAATTCTCGAGTGCCCGAAGGTCCAGCCGCCGCTGCGGTCCTGATGATCGGCGATCCACTTTAGCGCCATAGCCACCGACTTCTCACTGGCCGCGTTGCCGCCGAAGCGTTCGAGCATCTCGCTCTTGAGCGCGCCCGACGCGCGACCGCTCAGCGACGAAGAGATGCGCGATGCCGACGCGCCCAGCGCCGAACTGGGCAGAATGTTTTCGACCATATTGCTGAAGCTGCCTGCCTCGACGTCGGTTGTCAAAGACGAGAAAACATTCGAGTCGGAAAAGGCCAGCTCCTGCGGGCTGAACTCGGGTGGAGCGACCAAGGCCTGGTCCATCGGCCCGGTCGCCGCCGGTGCCTCCAGCTCCGGGCCGCGAATGTCGAACTGCTCATCCAGACCGCTCAAGTCCTCGCCGGCCGTTGCCGTCAACAGCACACCTACGGCATCCTGCACCGGCTCGATCTGTATCGCGGCCAGGAGCATCAGGATGGCCACGTGCAGCATCATGCTGATCATCCAGCTGGGCACCGAGCGCATCATTAACCGCTCGCTCAATCGCCGCCGCCGCGGATCGGCCTCGGGCGTAGTCGAAGCGTCGCTTGCGTCTGGCGAACTTTTTTCCGAGAGCACCGCCCCGTTTTCCATAGCGTCTGGGACTTCGGTGTCCGAGGGGCTAAGGTTCGAACGATCGGGTACAGCGGAAACATTCGCGGCGATCGGAGGCGCCGCGCTGGCGGCAGACTGGCTGTTGACGCCGGCTTCGGGGCTGTGGCTGGTGCTGGCTGCCGCCGCGGCGAGTTGTTCATCGAGACCGGCGGCGAAGTCGGGCAAGTCTGCGAACGGATCGTCGGCCTGAATGTCAGGCGACAAATCGTCTGCTGCTTGCGACTTGCGAGCTGCTTGCTCGTCACCCATGGCCTCAGACACCCTTTCCTCGCCGCGAAACTCAGGAAAACTGGACCGATGTTCCGACTTAGATAAGACCCATCGATGATTGAAAGCGCCTGGCGATGGGGTAATGTCCCCATATTATACCAGAGCAGTGGCTGAAATCACGGAACGCGCGTCGACCACGGGCGACACCCGGCGGCCGGTCGAAACGATTTTGCGGTATTTTCGGGAGCGGGCCGGCGCGCGGGTGTGGCATCGGGCGCGGAACTACGCACGTTGGCACAAGTAATTCGCGTTCAAGGGTGTCTCTTGGGTGATGCAGGGAGTGCCTTCAACGCGAATTACTTGTTACGTGGAACTAACGCCCAGAATGCGTCAGCGGGGTGAAGATTGGCCTTTGACCTTTACGGGGCCACGCGGTACGATTAGGCCAGTTCAATCCCGTAGGCAGAGTTCTATCTAGCCATTGGATGAAAGCCAGGTCCAATGGCATCTCTTTGGCGCCCGCGTTTTTTCGCGCTAAAAACCTTCGGTCCTGGGAAAGTTCGTTCTCCCGTTTGTTAAGGACTGTTATGAGTTTTGAAGCCTTGGGGCTACCGGCTACCATTCTGCGCGTTCTCAGTGAGGAGGGGTACACCGAACCCACTCCGATTCAAGCCGCTTCGATTCCTGCGTTGCTTGCCGGCCGCGATCTGCTCGGCTCGGCCCAGACTGGCACCGGTAAGACGGCTGCCTTTTCGCTGCCGCTGATCTCGCGACTGCAACCGACCTCAGCCGAAGCGCCCAAAGAGCGCGGTTTCGCCGCTGGGTTGGAGCGCGAGACTTCGGGCGACGCCGACAATCGCCGTCAGTTCGGCCGCGAGCGAACCGGCTTCCGCCAGGCCGGCCGATCGAACGGTCGCCCGATGCGGCACGCCGCGCCTCGGCCGGTGCGCGCCTTGATCCTCGCACCGACGCGTGAGCTGGCGATCCAGATCCAAGAAAGTTTGCAGACCTATGGTCGTGGCAGCGGCCTGCGCCAGACGGTGATCGTCGGCGGAGTCAGCCAGATGCATCAGGAACGAGCCCTCCGCCAGGGCGTCGATATCGTCGTCGCCACGCCGGGACGCTTGGTCGACCTGCTCAGCCAAGGACTGATCGACCTGACGGCGATCGAAGTTTTCGTGTTGGACGAAGCGGACCGCATGTTTGATCTCGGCTTTTTGCCGGACATGAAGCGAATCACCGCCGCGCTGCCGGCCAAGCGGCAGAACGTCATGTTCTCCGCGACCATGCCCGCTCCGCTCGAGGAACTGGCCAACGGCGTCCTGCGCGATCCGGTGCGAGTCGAGATCGAGCCGGTCGCCGAGACGACCGACTTGATCGAACAGCGTCTGTGCTACGTGCCGCAGAGCGAGAAAACGCGTCTGCTGATCAAGATGTTGCCACGCGAACCAGGGGCGCGGACGATCGTCTTTGCTCGGACCAAGCACGGAGCCGATCGCATTGCCGAACAGCTCGAGCGAGCCGGACTGGCCGCGGCGGCTCTGCACGGCAACAAGAGCCAGAACGCGCGGCAGCGCATTTTGGCCAGCTTCAAATCGAAGCGTCCGCCCGTCTTGGTCGCCACCGACCTGGCGGCCCGCGGTATAGACGTCGATGCAGTTTCCCATGTGTTCAATTTCGATCTGCCCAACGAACCCGAAACGTATGTCCATCGCATTGGCCGCACGGGACGTGCCGGAGCCGCGGGACGGGCAATCGCCTTCTGTTCGCCGGCCGAACTGAAACATTTGGATGCGATCGAGGACTTGATCGACGAATCCATAATTGTCGATGAAGAATACTCGCTGGAGCGACCGGCATCGGCGCCGCCCGAGAAGCGCGAGAAGCGCCAACGGCGGCTGTATGGCTCTGCCGCCGGCCGCGGCGGCTATCGCGGATACGATGGGCGCGGCGACGATGGACGCAGCGGAGGTGCTCGCGGTGGCAGCGGTCGAGGCCGCAGCGGCAATGCACGCGGCGGCTCGCGTCCCCGGCGCTCGCGCGCAGGTTCGTAACAAACCGCGTATGCTATGGCTAACAACCGGTGGTCGCCGACCGACTACCGGTTGACCGTTCCAGGAGAGCTGCGTTCGCTGCTTACACGTTAGCGATAGCTCACGCGCTGACGGCCGAGCTATCGCGCATCAAGTCGATGCCCCCTCCG
>JBQCJB010000970.1:0-18567 GCA_051953155.1 Aureliella sp.
GCTTCGACGATCGCTTCCAAGTCGGCCAGCGCCTCGCGCTTCTCGATCTTGGCGATGACCATCGCATGGCTGTCGAGGCTGGCCAGCAAGTTTTTCAGCGACGCCACGTCCTGGGCGGAGCGTACGAAGCTGAGGCTGATAAAGTCGATTTCGTTCCGTGCGGCCCAGATCGCATTCTCGACGTCCTCAGGTCGCATCGCCGAGACGCTCAGGGTGACGCCAGGCAGATTGATGCCTTGCCGCGAGCGAATCGTACCGGCCGTCAGCACGCGGCACCGCGCCCGCTCCCGGTCGCTATCGACGACCTGCAGACTGATCGTGCCGTCGGCCAACATGATCTTGTCGCCGGGTCGAATCTCATCCAGCAGCCGCGCATAGTTGCTGCACAGTTCATCGGCATTCGCGGCCCGATCGCCGCGGACGAAGAAGAGCTCGCGACCGATCTCGACTTCCAGCGGGTCGGCAACCAACTGCCCCAAGCGGATTTTGGGACCGGCCAGGTCGAGCAGGATCGCGACGGGAAATCCGGTCGCCTCGCGGACGCGCACGACGGCTGCCACCTTCTTCTCAAAATCGGCTCGAGTACCGTGCGCCGCATTGATGCGAAAGATATCGACACCGTGATTGACTAAATCGACGAGAACTGCGTCATCTTCACACGCCGGTCCCATCGTGGCGACGATTTTGGTGCGAGCATCATTGAGGTTTGGACGAGCGATTGACATAGGCAGCTTCCGTGGCGAACATGCGAGGTTTGAACTGAAAAACGTGCTGGCAGAATCAGCCAACACCGCGACTTAGCAAATCGCGAACCCGAACGCGTTCATCCGAGAGCGAGCGTCCGTTGAGCAACCGCAACAGTGTCAGCCAATCGGCCTGGTCGGGCAAGACCGCTATGGTGGTCGGCGCGTCGGCAGGACTGGGCCGCAAGCTGGCCGAAGCGCTCGCCGAACAACGAGCCGCTCGCATCCTGCTGGTCGCCCGCGACGCCGAGCGTTTGCGTACAGTCGCCGGAGAACTGGCCGAAAAATGGCCGGAGACGCGCTGCGTTGCGCTGGCGGCCGACGTCAGTTCCGCAGCCGGTGCAGCCGCTCTCGAGCAGCAGCTGGCCGTGCGCGATCCCGAGACCAGTATTCACCTGCTGATCAACGCCGTCGGGCTGAGCGATCGCGGCCCGGCACTCTCCTTGACCGCCGAGCGGATCGATGAATTGATGCGCGCCAACGTGCATGCTCCGCTCTTGGTTGTGCAAACTCTAGCACATCGCCTCGCTCCGGGAGGCGTGATCGTCAATATCGGCTCCCTCTCTTCGCACTTCGCTCCGCGCTTTCTGGGAGGGTACTCGCTGGCCAAACATGCGCTGCGAGCTTTGACGCAGCAGCTGCGGCTGGAACTGAAAGAGCGTGGCCTGCATGTGATGCTGGTCTGTCCGGGGCCGATCGCCGATAGCGAGCGAGCTCAATCGCGTTACGCGCACTTGCCGACCGCCAGCGAGATCCCGCGCGAAGCCCACGCCGGTGGCGGCGGGGCCAAGCTCCGCGGGCTCGACGCGCGCGAATTGGCTGGCGAAATCTTGCACGCGGCGGCCGCGCGCAAGCTGGAACTAATCCGGCCGCGGAAAGCCAAGTGGCTGGTGTGGCTCATGGCCCTCTGGCCGAGCTGGGGTGAAGCGATTCTCCGCCGCAAGACACAGTGAGCCCTCCAACACAGTGAGCCGTCCAACACAGTGAGCCCACCAACACAGTGAGCCCACTAACGCAGTGAGCCCGCGGATGCCCTGCCTACACCCTGGGTAGCCCTTGGCTTATACTTGTCGGCGTTTTTCCGCGCCTCCAATCCAATCTTGAGAACTGGACCTATGAGCTACTTTCCCGAAGTTGAACGCATTGCGTACGAAGGGCCGCAATCTCGCAACCCGCTGGCTTTCCGGTGGTACAACCCGGAAGAGGTTGTCGAGGGCAAGACGATGCGCGACCACTTGCGGTTCAGCGTCGTCTACTGGCACACGCTGCGCGGTACGGGAAGCGATCCGTTCGGTCCGGGGACGGCCGTACGGCCTTGGGATGATGGCTCGGACAGCGTCGATAACGCGCTGCGCCGCGTGGAAGTGGCCTTCGAATTCTTCGACAAGCTCGGCGCTCCCTACTACGCCTTTCACGATCGCGACGTCGCTCCGGAAGGAGCCAATCTGGCCGAGAGCCACAAGAATTTCGAGCGTGTCGCCAAGGCGCTCAAGGAACATCAGCAGCGCACGGGTATCAAGCTGCTCTGGGGCACGGCGAACCTCTTCAGCAATCCACGCTTCATGCACGGCGCGGCCACCAGCTGCAACGTCGAAGTCTTCGCCTACGCCGCGGCCCAAGTCAAAAAGTGCCTCGAAGTCACCAAGGAACTCGGCGGCGAGAACTACGTGTTCTGGGGCGGCCGCGAAGGTTATCAGAACCTTTACAACACCGACATGAAGCGCGAACTGGATCACCTGGCCCGCTTCTTCCACATGGCCGTCGACTACGCCAAGCAAATCGGCTTTCATGGCCAGTTCCTGATCGAGCCCAAGCCGAAGGAACCGACCAAGCACCAGTACGATTCCGATGCCGCCGCGTGCTTGAACTTCCTGCGAGCCTACGACCTGCTGCCGCACTTCAAGCTGAACCTGGAGACCAACCACGCCACCTTGGCTGGCCACACGATGATGCATGAGCTCGATTACGCAGGGCACCAAGGAGCCCTCGGGTCGATCGATGCCAACACGGGCGACTTGCTGTTGGGCTGGGACACCGACCAGTTCCCGACCGACTACTACCTGACGGCCCAGTGCATGCTGATGATCCTCAAGCACGGCGGACTGAATAGCGGCGGCGTGAACTTCGACGCCAAAGTGCGGCGTGAGAGCTTTGAGCCGATTGATCTGTTCTACGCGCACGTCGGCGGTATGGATGCATTCGCTCGCGGTTTGAAGATCGCCGCCGCCATGCGAGCCGACGGCGTGCTGGAAAAATTTGTCCAGCAGCGTTACAGCTCGTGGGATGGCGAACTGGGCCAGCAGATCGAAGCGGGCAAGGCCAGCCTGGCCTCGCTGGAGAAGTTCATGCTCGAGCGCGGCGAAGCGGCCACCAACGCCAGCGGACGCCAAGAGATGCTGGAAAACATTGTGAACATGTATCTCTAGCTGGCCTCTTACCCCTAGCCGCGCTGCCGCCATGCTGCTGACCCACTGGTTCGTTATCGCGTTCTCGGTCAGCCTGGTGGGCTACATGCTGATCATGTACGCCATCGGTTTCCTGGCGCAGCGCCGCGTGTCCAGCGTCGATGATTACGTCTTGGCCGGCCGACGCTTGCCGGTCGGCCTGACAACTATCACGATCATCGCCACCTGGTACGGCGCGGAGTCGCTGATGACGACCGCCGACGAAGTGGCCCAGCAGGGTTGGCGGCGCGCGCTCGTCGATCCGGTGGGCATCTCGCTCTGCCTGGTCATCACCGGCCTGTTCGTCGCCGGCCCGATGTGGCGGATGAACCTGCTGACGATTCCCGACTTTTTTCGCCAGCGCTATGGCAAGTTAGCGGAAACGCTCGCTTCGGTCATTCTCGTCCCCAGCTACTTCGGCTGGATCGCCGCCCAGTATGTAGCCTTGGCTACAATTCTTTCGCAGATCTATGGACTGAGCGTCTCGCAGTGGATCGTGATCGTCGCCGTCGGCGGCACCGGCTATGCGCTGATGGGTGGCATGTGGTCGATCACGTGGACCGACACACTACAGCTGGTGTTGATCGTGCTGGGACTGTTGGTCTTGGGTTTTGAAGTGCTGATGGCCGTGGGCGATGATTCGCTGGCCATCGGGCTGTCGCGACTGCGCAGCGAATCGCCAGCGAGCCATTGGCGGATCGCCGATCCCGAGACGCTTGCGAAAGACTGGCTGGCCGCGCTCTCAGCCCTGGCGATCGGGGCGCTCGGTAACCTGCCGGTGCAGGATCTGATGCAGCGAGTGTTTTCGGCGCGCAGCCCGCGCGTGGCCAGCATCGCCTGCTTCCTCGGCGCAGGAGGCTACCTGGCGATGGGCCTGTTGCCGATCGGCGCGGGCCTGGCCGCAGGCATGCTGTTGCCCGAGGTGCCCGAAGAGGGCGTGTTGTCGATGATCGCCGGCAAAGTCTTGTCGCCACCCCTGCTGATCATTTTCCTGCTGGCAATCGTTTCGGCCGTGCTGTCGACGATTGTCAGCGCGGTCATGGCGCCGGCAGCCGTGCTGGCGCACAACCTGGTCGAACCGGTCATCGTGGCCCGCTATGGCGAACTGTCCGATCGCCGAGCCTTGTTGCTGCAGCGGAGCTGTGCGGTGGCTGTTGCCGCTGCCTCGATCCTGTTGGCGCTCAGCGGCCAGGGAGCGTATGAACTGGTTCAGGCCTCGTATGCGATGTCGCTGGTCGGGATGTTTGTTCCCTTCCTGGTCGGGATTTACTGGACCGGCGCTCCACCGCTGGCAGCCAGCGCCGCGCTCCTGGTCGGCATCGGCAGTTGGCTGGTTCACTTGAGCCTGGGCTGGGAACATTTTTTGGAGCCGGTCGCGCACGACCTTCTGCCCGTGCCGCACGAATTGATCGACACCGGCCTGTCGGCTCTCGCCTTTGCCGCCGTCTGTGCGACCGTGCGTTGCTCGGCCAGCCCGACGGAGTTGTCCCAGCAGAACACAGGCGCTGCACCGCAGTCTGACCCGACATAGCGCAACTTCGAAGTGAGCGAGCGCAGGTCCGCGCCGGATCGAGGACGCGTCGGCGCCTCGGGGGAGCCTGCGTGGCCATGGGCTTTTTCCTCGCATTGTCAACGCGTGAGCGATGTGCCATTCTGCGAGGCTCAAGGCCCGTGGAAAGGATCGCGTCGTGGAGCAGGGCAAGAACGAGCCGCGCGGGACGTGGCGGAGGGAAATTGCAGGCGCCGTCCATCGCATGCCGTTGGTCCTGGCGGTCGCCCTGGTCATGCTCGGTATCGGGCTGGTCGAATGGGCCGAGCCGCGGAGCGTATGGCTGCTGGCCGCTCCAGCGATCGGTCTGCTGTGTGCCGCCGGCGTCGCGCTGCGGCGCGGTCGCCGAACCATGGCGACGGGGCTCGGCTGGTTCGCTCTTTTGTGGGCCGGCGCAACTTGCCACTATCTGCAACTGGGGCCGAGCGACGACGCGCTGGCCCGACGCGCCACGCGCGACTACCAGCCCTTGGTCTTCGGCGCTGAAATCGCTAGCGCGGCGATCTGGAGTCCTAACAGCAACTATCGCCCCAACGATCCGCAGAGCGAGCGCTGGCGGACGCAGTGGAAAGTGCGCTGCACAGCGATCCGCGACGGCCGGCGTTGGCTTGCGGTCAAGAGCGACAGCACGCTGAGCGTCGCCGGCCGAATCGCACATCTTTTGCCTGGCGATTGCATCACCGTCTACGGCAGCTGCTGCGCGGTGCCGGCTCCGAGCAATCCTGGCCAAAGCGATCTGCGCAAAGCGTTTCGCGGCGACCATCAGTTCGTGTTCCTGCGGGCTGAGACGGCGGACCAGATTGTGCTGGATCAGAAACGATGGACGCGGCCAGTGGCCCGCGCGATCGCCATCAGCGTGCGCGCGATCGATCGAGCCATCAGCCGCTATGTGCCGCTGGGTCAAGCGCCGCTGGCCTGCGCCCTGGTCTTCGGCCAACGGCAGCAGGTCGACTGGGACCAGCAGCAGCAACTGCTCTCGACCGGCACACTACACATGTTGGCGATCAGCGGGATGCATATCGAACTGGTCGCCGGCGCGCTGTGGATTCTCTGCTGGTTAGGCGGACTGGCGCAGCGGACCTCGCTGGTGGTCGTCGCCACAACGGTGGTGGTCTATGCGCTGATCGCCGGCGCCAATCCGCCAGTGCTGCGGGCGGTGTTCGTCGTCCTGGCAGTGTGCGTCGCGCAGTGGCGTGGTCGGCGGCGCGGGCTGGCCAACTTGCTCGCCTTCTCCGGTTTGATGGTGCTAGCCGTGAGAACGTCATGGATAGGAAACGTCGGTGTGCAGTTGTCTTTCCTGGCCGTGGCGACGATTGCGGTTTTTGCGCGCGGACTCAGCGGTCGCGGCGAGAAGGCCGACGCGCTGGCCGCGGCGATCGAGGAGAGTTGGAGTTGGCGGCAGCGCGCCGGCCGTTGGCTGCTGAGGTGGACCTGGCAAATGAGCTGCTTAAGTTTCTGGATCTGGCTGATGACCGCTCCGCTCATTTGGACGAATTTCCACGTCGTCTCGCTGGTCGCCATACCGCTGAACATTTTGCTGTGGCCGTTGCTGGTCGTCGGTTTGCTCAGCGGGCTGGCGTTGGCACTGCTGTGGTGGTTGCCACCGGCTGCCGGCGCGTTGGGCTGCGCATGCGGGCTGAGCCTGTGGGCGATTGGAGGAATCGTCGGCGTCGGCGACCGCTGCATGCTCGGGCATCTCTGGTTGCCGGCTCCTGCGGTTTGGTGGACTACCGTGTTTTATGCAATCGCAGCGGCCGGTGTGCTGGTCATCCATTTCCGTCCAGGCTGGCGAGTCTGGTTGGCCGCGGCCCTGGTCGCTTGGTTGGCTCTGGGCATTTGCCCGTGGGTAATCGGGCCTCGCGGTCATGGCCCGGCATGGCTACGAACGGCGGCTGCTCGCGTTCCGGGGCTGGCGATGCAAACTGACGACGGCCAGCTGCGGATGACCTTCATCGACGTCGGTCACGGCACGAGCGTTCTGTGCGAACTGCCCAGCGGCGAAATCTGGCTGTACGACGCCGGACACTTGGGTAATGGCGAGCGCAGCCATCAGGAAATCGCCAGCGTTCTATGGAGCGTGCCGACCGCCCGCATCGACCGCTTGTTCCTTTCGCACGCCGACGCCGACCACTACAACGCCGTGCCGGGCTTGGTGGAACGTTTCAGCATTGGCCAAGTGATTGCCCCCGAACAATTCTGGCGGCACCTCGCGCCGGAACTGGGTGCGCTGCGAGAAGCGCTCGACCGCCACGACATCCCGGCCGTGCGGACTGCCCGAGGCGACCGTTTCGATTTTGATTCTTTGGCGGTCGAAGTCCTGCATCCGCCTGGCCAGTGGAGCGACAAAGACGACAACGGCAACAGTCTGACACTGCTGGTCGAGTTCGCCGGTCGGACCTGTCTGTTGCCAGGAGACCTGGAGAGAGCCGGCCTGGAGCGACTGCTCGAAACGCCGCCGCGCCGCTGCGATGTTTTGATGGCTCCGCACCACGGCAGCTTGACCCAGGATCCGCAGGCGATCTTCCAATGGTGCCAGCCGCAGTGGGTGGTCGTCAGCGGCGGACCACGCGCCGCGCAACCCGCGGCCGTCGGGCACTATTCGCGCCCCGAGTCACAGACGGCGATCACCCATCGCGATGGCGCGATCCAAATGCGGATCGATCGCAGCGGACGGTTGAGCATGTGGCACTGGAGCGAAGGAAACTGGATCGGACTGTGAGCCACGGTGGCCACCGGGAACGACCAAGCTTAGTCGCCCATCATTTCTTTGAGCGCCTCGTGCAATTGATTACGCGCCCGCGAGAGGCGGCTGCGCACCGTGCCGATATTGATATTGAGAATTTCCGCGATGTCTTCATAGGCCATGTCCTGCATCTCGCGCAGGACCAGGATGCTGCGGTGCTCTTCGCTGAGGCGTTGCATGGCGGCCTTGACCATGGCGATGCGTTCGTCGCGGAGCATGGGTTCATCGGGCGCCTCGTGCCGATCCTCCGGCTCGCCACCGCTGGTCTCGCGGCTTTGCTCGATCGACATATCCGAACGGCGGCGGCGACGACGACTGAGCGCGTTGTTGAAGGCGATGCGATACAGCCAGGTAAAAAAGCGGCTGTTGCCCTGAAAGGTGTTGAGCTTGACGTATGCCTGGACGAACGAATCCTGCACGACGTCCTCGGCCTCGTCCGGAGAACCTACGACGTGCAGCATCGCGCTGTAAAGGCGATCTTGGTAACGCTCGACCAGTTGCCCGTACGCTTCGCTGCGCCCCGCGAGTGCCTGCTGGATAAGTTGATCTTCTTCGGTGGACAACCTGGAAAAACCAATTCGAGGAGGAGCGACAAGGAGTAAAGCATGATTATAAGCGAGCCATCCCTGGTAATTCGAGTTTAGGTCGTAGACGCCGGCGAGAACGGTGAGGGCGGATTGCTTTCGCTTTAACTGCGTCGCGACGGATCTCACTACGGCCCCAAGCCAAACTCGAACGGGCGCCGCGCCAATGAAAAAAGCGGCCAACCGGCAGCTCGGCGCTGTTCCAGTTGGACCGCCTAATCGTTTTCCTGGCACATCGGTGCCAAGCCCATCGCGCCGGGCAGGGTCATGCCCAGCGTGGCCAAAGGCCGATGCAATCCACCAAGTCTTTAAAATCGGAACCCGCCGAAAGGCACGCCGAACGGCGTCCCGAACCTTACGCTCGGTCCGACGCCAAAGCCGGAATAGCCGAGCCCAGAATAGCCCAGTCCCGAATATCCCAGGCCGCGGTATCCGGAGCTGTAGACGCCCAGGCCAAGACCACTGCCGTAACCGCCGTAGTACGATCCATAGTACGGAGTGTAGCCGCCGTAGTAGGGCGAACCGACAACCACGCGGCCAACCCGCGACGGAGCATAGTAGCCGCCGTAGGTCCCATAGTAACTCGATGTGTACGGCCTGTAACCGCCCAAGCCCGTCGTGTAACCGCCGTAGCCGCAGTTGTTGCCACCGTAATAACCGTAGTTCCCGTGGTGCCTGTGCCCTGCTTCAGCCTGCGGCGCGCTCACCCCGCCCAGGGCCAATCCCACTGCTAACGCAGCCGCTAACCAAATGTTCTTCATCATCATTTCTACCCCAAAGCAAAAAGCCTTCCCGAAGAGCAGGAATTGGGGTCACCGTGACGTCAACTCTGCTCGCTTACTACGAGAAAGAGTTTCATCTTTTATGCCAAAAATTTGCAAAAAGGCTCAAGGCCACTGTCGGCGGCCGGTCGATGAGCTTTTCGCCGCGAAAACTGCAATTTTTTTCACACACCCAGCGGCGTCGATATGTTCCGGTTCCAGCACGCCGAGCGTGTCAAATCGATCCGTTGTTGTCAATTTGACCGCCGCGTCGATCGCACAGCCGCTTTGCCGCGTCGTTTCCCATGCAGCGCTTTGCAGGCGAAAAGAATTTTTGGGGCGGCTATTCGGAAGAGCTCACGGGCAGGTCGCGGCGGCTGGTCAAGGTCGCGCAGCGGTTTGGCTGGCCGGCTGGCGGGATGGGGGCGTGTACTTGCGCGTCTCGTCGACCATCCGCTCGACGCTGGCCGCGTAGGCCTCGGGGTCGTAGTCGAACATGGTCTCCGGCATTTCGCGGATGACCGGTTGGTAGTAATCGATCTTCGCGACCAGGCTGTATCCCGGTGACGGCCCGTCGGTTTTCGCGCGGCGCGATTCTTCGACATGGTAGAGCCAGTATTGCAATGGCGGTGTGCGGCCGATAGCAATCCGGGCGTGATCGGGCGCTAGCCCCGCTCCGTCGGCTGAGGCAAGCATGTTGTCCATTTCCGTCAGGCCGTGCAGCGGCACCGGCTCGCTGGCCCGTTCGCCGCGGAGCCACCACACATCGATCTCGCCCATCTTGCCTGGCTGAGAAAACTTGCCCGGCTGTACCGAAACCCATTTGTATTGCTGGCAAAGGGCGCGCAGCTTTTCGTTCTGGCCACCGATGGCCAGATGCAAGGCGACCAGCGGATCGGTGCGATCCTGTTCGGTAAAGCGTCCGAGGTACTCGCGCACGCGGTCCAGATCGATCCGTCGGCACTCGCGCGTCCCATCAATCGTTTGCGAGATGTGCAGCATCCGGCCGTCGCTGACTTCGTCGAGAATGTTCAGGTGGTCGCCGGCCACAATCTTCAGGCTCAGCTTCATTTCGCCAAAGCCGCTTCGCCCGCGGGCATAAAGGCCTGAACCGCGGACGATGCGTCCCAGCACATTGATTTCTTGGGCAACGAAGCAGTGGACCGGCGGTCCCCAAACGCCGCTCAGCAGCGCCCGCTCCATCAGTATTTGGGCTTCTTCGCTTGGTGAAAGCTGGCGCGTAGCGGCCGACGTATTCGGGCTCAGCTGGCTGGGAACGGCGCTTTGCAAATCGGAGGGCAAACGCGTCTGCGCAGATAACTGGCCTGCGGCCAAAGCCGTCAAGCATGCGAGCCAAATCGCAATCGCCCATCGCGATGCGCAGCGGCAACGGCAGGGGAGCCAGAGCTTGGGCGTGGGCGCGTCAGTCGTGGCGTTATCAGGTGCTAGCATCGAGGCGCCGTCCAGCTTCGCATTACGCAAATTGCTCCACCTAATGCGGTTGTGCTGAATTTATCAAAGAATCCGGGCAAGCCACGCCGAATACAAAGCCACAGTGGCAGAATTCATGCGCGCTCACCCAGATGGACCCAATGGTCGCCAGGCGAGCGAGGCGGCGGATTCTAGACAGCACCCGCAATGCAAGTCCAGGCGAACTTGGCTGGCTTCTTGTGCACTGACCAATACTCACGATCGTTTGACCACAGGTGAACGGCCCGACACGACGTCGCGCGTTCGCTCAGCTTAGGGGGGACAGCATGAAAATGCGATTTTTCTTGGTGACGCTGGCAGCAGTAGCGATAAGCTATGTGGCTGGCTGTGCGCCAGTGCGGCACAACCTGCCGCCAGCTCAGCGATTGCTCGAGCCTGGCCCGGGCGTCGGTGGACCGGGCCCCGGAGTGCTTGCTCCGGACGTAGTTCCAGCCGGCGGCGCGATGGCTGCAGGCGCGGCCGCTGGCATGGCTGGCGGCGCGATGGCCGCGGGGGCATGCGGACCGGTCGGCCCGATGGGTCCGATGGGCCCGGGACCATACGGCATGCCCGGAGCCGGTCCGACGGTCCAGGTCCTGTTCAGCCAGCCGGTCGGCATGGAAGTGCTGTACGACGTCGTCGGCGATGGCTCGTTCTCCAGCCAGCCGCTGCACGTGCCGGGACGCGTCGAGTTTCCGCAGGGCGGGATCTATCGCCTCAAGCTGACCAAGATCCAAGGCGACGACCGCTTCGTCGGCGTCGAACTGTATCCGACGATCGAAGTCGCGGGCGCCAATCCGCGGACGGCGGCCTACCTGGCTCACAACGCCATCCCGGTCACCTTCAGCATTTCCGATGACTTGCCGCAGGTTCTGGCCGGTAACTTCGTGACCAAGGTCATCTACCTGCCCGACCCCGAATTCCAAGGCGACGCCCTGGTCGGGGTGGAAGAACTGGTCAGCAACCGCATCAACCCCGGCGAAGACCCGATTGTCGAAGCCGACCGCCGCGGATCGATCCTGGCGATCGTTCGCTTGGGCAACAAGGACATCGAGATGAGCGGTGCCGGCGCCGGAGCTGGCTACGCGATGGGCCCGATGATGATGCCGCCTGGCGTCATGCCGCCGATGCTGCCCGGCATGGTCGCCGGCGTCACCGCGCCGGAATACGGCATGACCTACACCGGTACGCCGATCGGTCTGCCTGGTCCGCCGCACATTCCGCTGGGATCGCCGGCCGGCCTGCAGAAGCACGTCATGCGCAACCACACGCACATGAACATTCCCGATCCGGTCGAGAAGATGAAGATCCACGTTCGCTCGACGCCAGGTCAAAGCTATCCGCAACCGGTCAGCCGCGTTCGGATCCACGAGCAGAACATCCATCCGGGCTTTGCCAGTGGCATGCCGGCCAGCTACCACCACAGCCAGAACGTCAGCGGCCAAGGTGGACTCGGTCAAGGTGCCGCCATGGGCGGAGGCTACGGTGGACAAGGCGGCGCCTACTGCCCACCGCAGTAAGCACTGGCCACACGATCGCGAGTGAAGCGGTCGGCCTGCAGCACAAACTCTGGCCGACCGCTTTTTTCTACTTACCCGCACACCTGAGGACCGAGCGTATGGGCACCTATCTCTCGAGCTATGCAGGGTCGTTGATCGCGGCCGGCGTGGCCCTCATCAGCGGACTGGCCGCTCCGAGTGCGTGTGCTCAATCGATGCGGCAAGAAGCCTTGCCCAAGGTCCACTATCTACAGAATTCCGACAGCCCGCCGGGCGTTGTCGGCGCCGCTCGCCTGCTCAGTCGTCAAGCGGTCGCCGGCTTCTTCCAACCGGTCGAAGTCTCGGGCCCCGAAAAGCTCGAAATTGCATTAGCCCAAGGTGGCCAGTTCCTGCCGCCCCTGCCCGCACCGGTGAAAGTCGGCATGCTGGTCGGCGCGGTCTACCGCCTGCGCGTCACCAACATTCCACTGCGTCCGGGGGAAGAACTGTATCCGACCATCGAAGTGATCGATCGGTTGTATGCTCCGCGCGGTCGCGAACATCGCTTTCCCATCCCGGTCGTTCTCGAGCAGGAAGATTTGCTCGTTGCTCTTGACGGCGGCATGGTCACCCGCGTGATCTACCTGGAAGATTCCGAGGCCGCTTCACCGATCGCCGACGAACCCGGCATGCAGCGCGTGACCGACGTAGCTGGACACGACAATGCCTTGCAAGTGGCCGATCAACTCGGCCGTCCCATGGCGATCCTGCGCATCGGCTCGCGCGTGCCAGCCGATCTGCAAGGCGACCTGACTGGCTTCCTTTACAACTCGCCTCCCTGGACACCGCTGGCGCCCGTACCGACGCGCGAGGGCTTGATCGGCGCCGGGCTGATGCCGGACGTTCCCGCTCCCGAAGCCCCGCCAGGGCTCAAGCGCCAGACGATCCCCAGCGAGCCGCGCTTGCCCGCGGCGCTCGTTCCGTAAACTCGCTAGCCAACAGACCGCCATCGGTCGCCGCTGGCGGCGCGCTGTCGCCCTCGCCACCGATCGAGTGCTTCGAAAAAAGACAAACGTCTGAGAACTGACAAAGGCATCCGCGCCATGAACCGACGCGCCATCGAAACGCAAACGAAAGCGAAAAACGGCCGCGACCGCTGGCCAACTGGCTATTCGAAACGCTGGAAGTGTTCGTGGTGGCTGGGATGCATGCTGGTCGGAGCCAGCGGCTGCGCTCAAGTCTCGCCGCTGCGCTCGCTGGCCTGGAATCGCAACGCACCGCGCGCCGCGGCCCAGCAGATGGGCTCGCAACTCGCTCCCGCGGCAGCCCCGCCAGCAACCGCGCCGCTGGCACCCTCTGCACAGTTCGCTCAAGCGGCGTCGCGCCCCGCGCCTGTTGCGCCCGCGGTTGCGCCCGTCGCGTATGAACAGTCGCTCAGTTGCCCCAGCGACGCCCCCTGCGTCGATCCCTCGGCAGCGAACCTGGTCGGCGCCGGCGGAGTGTGCCCGCCCCTGGCGCCCATCGTTGCCGGCGACGGGTCGCCATACTGGAACGTTCAAGAATATCTTTACGACGGCGGCGATCGAGAACCGGCGGTACAAGTCACCGAGGACTGGGAGGTCCGCGGATTGAACAGCCAGGATACGATCGCCCATTATGAAACCATCGACGGCAAGCTGTGCGTGACGGCGACCAATCGCGTGCCGATCTACGCACCTCGATTTGGCGCCATCCGCAAGGTCGCCGCGCCCGTGCTGGCCGCGCGCGCCGTCGGTGCGGAGCGCGTCCTCGAGCCGACCGGGCCAGTCGTTCAAAAGAGCCGCGACTTGGCCGGCGACGTCACGCTGCCCACCGGGCCGAAGAAACAAGCCAATGTCAAGCTGATCGACGGCCTGCGCGACCGCACGCGCGGAGTCGGTACCGAGGGAGTGATGCCGCTGGTCAACCTCAGCAACCCGCAGGTGGTCTTCCAGCATCTGGAAGGTCTCGGAACCGCAGTCCAGTACGAAGATCTTGAGGCGCGCCTGGCCGAGTCGATGCTTAACGCGCGGACATGGATCAATGACGAATCGATCGCCATCATGATGGGTGAAGTGCAAGCGGTCCAGGTGCGCGATGCCAAGCAACCTCAGGATGTCACGGTTTACGAAACGGAACCGGGCAAGTGCACTTTGCGAATTTGCAAGGCAGCTTCGCATTCCGCAGCCAGCCCCGGAGACATAATTAGTTTCTCAATCAGATTTGATAACATCGGTGATAAACCCATTGGAAATTTGGTCATACTTGATAGCTTAACCACTCGTTTGGAGTACATTGATGGTAGCCAACAATGTATTTTGAGTCTTGCCAAGCAGGGTGAGGCCGATGCTGAGACAGCCGCAGTGCGATTCTCTACCTCAGAGAACGAGGCCGGTTCCACTGTTTTGCGATGGGAAGCAGACTTACCATTAGCATCCGGCGACAGCGGCGTGATATCGTTCCGCTGCCGAGTCCGGTGATCGTCGGGGCCGAGCTGAGTATTTTTCACCACACGAAAAACCACCGACTCCGAGCCCCTCTCGTCTAATCACTTGATGCTGAATTCTGACCGACGCTTCCAATCGATTCACGGCCTGCTTCTAGGCCTCGCCATTGGAGATGCGCTTGCGCAGCCATCGTGCGGGCTGTCGCGACGAGCGTCGCTGCGCAAGTTCGCGCGCCGCCGGCATCGATACCGCATGTGGCCCGGTTGCGGTCTCTACAGCGACGACACACAGCTGGCTTTGATGACCGGGCAAGCCGTTCTGCAGTCGCGTAGTCAATCGCGGACGTTTCATCGCCAGTTCAATCGGCGATTGAAGTGGTATGCGCTCGGATTGCCGGTCGGCATCGGCCGCACGACCTTCGCAGCCAGCTTGCGGGCGTGGCTTTGGCGGATCGGTTTGCCCACAGGCGCGCAGTCGGCCGATTGCGCGCCGGCCTCGCGGGCTTTGTTGCTGGGTATCGTGTTGCATAACACGGGTCATCGGTATGCGGTCTGGAGCCGCGACTCGGCTACTCAGACGCACCGGCATCCGCTAGTGGCCGACGGCGCCGCGGTCCTGGCCACCGTAGCACAGATCGCCGCGGTCACCTCTTCGGCGCGCCTGAACTCGAAGACGGCTCTCGAAACGCTGATCAAAACTGCCAAGGAGCCAGAACTGGCGAAGGCTCTGTCGGAGTTGGAGCCCTTTTTGGCGCGCAAGCGTTCGCCGCGAGCCGTCGCCATGCATTTCCGGTGGGGCTATGGGATCAGCCGTTCGATGCTGCCCACGGCGGTGATGGCTATTTACTGCTTTCTGCGCTATCCCGACGATTTCCAGCGGGCGCTCGAATGGGCACTGCTGCTCAGCGGCCGCAACGACACGCTTCCCGCGCTGGTCGGCGGTCTGGTCGGTGCCCATGTCGGATCGAGCGGGCTGCCGGACGACTTGGTGGAGAGGCTCGGCGATTGGCCGCACGATCGCTTGTGGATCGAGCGTTTGGCGATACGGCTAGCCGAGTGGCCGCACGGGGTGGACGATCTGCTGATGGCCCCGCCGCTCAGTTCGCACGCCATCGGCCAGCTCCTCCGCAACCTTTTCCGCTGGCCCCTAGTTTTCGCCCACAAAATCCTCCGCGTCCCCTGCCCGTAGGACAGGCCTCCGGCCTGTCACTAAAGCACCCGCCGAACAGGTATCCACTTCGTTGTCCGGTCACCTACGTACCTTCCTATCACTTGCGCACTTCCCTATCACTTGCGCACTTCCCTATCACGCACCCACCCACCTATCACGCAACTATCCACCAATCGCTCGCGTACCTCTCGATTGCCAAGCGCTCAAACGGTGATGCTCGAGGGCAGGGTTTAATTGCGAGTGCTAAGACAGGCCGGAGGCCTGTCCTACTTTTAGCGTGTGGGTGGGGCGGCTTCGCGGACGATGGCGCCGTGTTGGGGTGACACGACGAGGATGGCTAGCCGCTCGGTCGTGTCCAAGTCGCTGGTGCTGAGCGTCGCATAGTCGAACTGGCCGCGCAGGTCGGTGTAGCCGTCTTTGAAGAACCGCACCTGACCGTCGGCATGCCGCGCGTAAACCTTGACATAGGCAGCTTCCACCGGCGAGCCATCGGTGCGGCTGCGAACAGCGACTCGCCCGTACGGCTCGACAACCGTCACCGCCAGCGAATTGGCCGTCAGCACGCTGCTGCGCGAAATGCCTTTGGCGGTCACTTCGATCAGCACGTTGCGGTTGCGGACCGCCTCGGGCAGTTCCAATGTTTGCGTCCCTCCGGCGCCTGCGGCCAAGTGCAGAGTCTGGCTCTGGTTGGGGCGAATCGCGGGCAAGCGGTCGCTGTTCTGCGCGACAAACGGATTGCGGCTAAAGAGCAGTTCAATGTCCATCAGGTAGTAGTTGACGCGCACTTGATCGAGATTGCGGAACTCGATCTTGGCCACGCCATCGGCGACGCTCAAATCGAGCGCGGGACTCTCGGCCGATTGACGCGTCTGCTGGGCTTCGCGGCGATCGATCAACAAACGCTCGTCGCGCTCCAGTCCGCTGTCCAGGGCGGTAACCGAAGTCAGTTCCTGACCTGAAATCAACGCGTCGCGCTGACGCGTTTGCTGTTCGATTTGCGCAAACAATTCGCGCCAACGCGGCACTGGATAATTCGCATAACGCTGGGCGATCGTGGTAGCCCTGGCGTACTCGCCGCGGAAGAAGTCTAAATACGCATCGAAGTAATCGTATTGCAAACGAGTCGCCAGATTCTTCGGGTCGACTTGCTCGAACCAGGCCAGCGACTCTTCGATGCGATTCTGCAGCAGGAGGTAGTAGCACAGTTCCATCCGCTGGTCGTCGTCGATCTGCGGCTGGTGCGCCATCACGTCCAACAGTCGCACGACCTGGGCGTACAAGCGATCGTTGAGGATTACGCGTTTGGCGCCGAGCTGATGGATACGCGCGACGACGAGCGGTTTGTACTCGAGATGCTCGTAGCTCATCTGCTGGTGCGGCTCGATCGTGACCAAACGGCTGCGCAGGGCCGGGCCGAGCGTGCGGGTAAAGTCGCGGTTGTGCTGCAGCAGTTGAGCGATGTTGGCCGGATCGTCGTGCTTGAGCGCGTAGCCCCACAGCACGGGGTCGAAACGCTGGGCCCGCGCGAGCAGTTCAAGCACGCTCTTGTAGAACTCCTTGTCCTGCATGCGAAACGCAATGCGGCTGACGTCCAGTCGCTGCAGGTTGGCCTTCTGCAAGAAAGTCAGGACTTGCTCGCTGGTTCCCCAGTCAGCTATGTAGCTCCAGGTCGTTTCGTCGACCGATTCGGGCTCCGAGAGCACGCGCAGCGACTGATGCTCGGTGGCCACCAGATGTTTGCCCTCGCTACTAACCTGACTGCCGTAATGCTCGAACTCGCCCGCTTCCGGGAAGTAGAAAACGGTCTGCACCTGCGCCGTGCTGTAGGGATTCAGTTCGATCGTCTTGGAATGCGTGACCTTGCTGGCCGCCAGCGGCATCGCTCCGGCGGGCAATTGGCAAAGCACTTGTACGCGTTTCTTGGTGCTCGACGGATTCGTGACGACCACGCTGGCTCGATAGGGAACGCCGATCAACAGCGGTTGCGATTGCACCGGCCGGTTGCTCTCTTCGTCGGTGTGTGGCTCGGCCAGATAGATGTCTTGTCCGGCGAGGATCGATTCGGACTGGTCGCTCGGCGGGACCGGTTCAATGCTTTGGATGTAGACGATTGCTGGGCTCTTGGGCGTCACGACCAGGCGGTCGTTCTCGACGGCCATCTCTGGTTGCGGCGAAGACCACGGCAAATCGAGCACGGCCAGAGCGCACAGTGCTTCGTTGATCGAACCGACCGGCAGATCGATATTCTGGGACAGAAAGCTCTCATTCGAAAATCCACCGGCTGCGAACTCTTGCCAGAAGAGGCTCGGTGGTATCAGCTCGGGCGACTGGTTGTCCAACCGCACATGATAGAATTGGCTTTCGGCCCACTGGCGCGTTTGGTCCAGCGTCTGGAAGAATCGCCCGGCTCGCCGCTTGGCCGCGCCGTTGAAACCTTCGGCGTCGAAGTAGTAGGCCTCCGCCTCGGCTGCCAAGCCGCTCGCGTCCTGCATCTTCTTGTCCCGGGCCTCGAGAGCGTATGCGCCGAAATCGGAGGTGGCCGGTTCGATGCCGAGCATCGTGTGTCCGTTCCGGCCCATCATTCCGCCGGCGACTCCGCCTCGCGGGCCGTAGCCCCCCATACCCATATTCATGTCGGCTCGACTGAGCTCATCTCGCAACTGGACTTCGGCCAGGCGTTCGAACAGCAACGACTTGCCGGCTTCGACGTCGAGCATCGATCCGCGCAGCGCCGTCTCGAACCGCTGGCTGCGGGCGACCGGATCGAGCGGATGCGCCGCCAAGAATTCATCCAGCCATCGCTTCGTGCCGCTGGCAAGTTCCGCCTCGCGTTGGGCGAGCAGCACGCGCTCGAGCGTATTGAGCCGCTGGACGCGCCACAACGAGCGATAGCCCTCGAGCGACTTGTCCAGCAACCACAGGTCGACCAGTTGCTTGTCCAGCTTTTGCGCCAACAACGGCGCAACCACCGCGTCGAAGAACTTGCGGTCTTTGCGAGCCAAGAAGAAATCCAGCTCGTGACACGACATTTCGCTGTAGCGGGCTCGCTTCTCTTCGTCGCTCAAGTCGGGCCATTCGGTCACGAACCGGAACTTTTCCCACTCAGGATTGTTCAGCAGCGTGCCGTACAGGCGATAGACGTCACCCAGCGTCGTGTACA
>JBQCJB010000971.1:0-3611 GCA_051953155.1 Aureliella sp.
TCGACCTACATCAGCATCCCCGGCCGCTACCTGGTATTGATGCCCGCCCTGGGCCGCGTCGGCGTCAGCCGCAAGATCGAGGACGACCAGAAACGCCGCACGCTGCGGCAAACGCTGCTGGAACTCAACCCGCCCAAGGGCCTAGGCTTTATCGTGCGCACCGCCGGGCAAGACCGCACCCGCCGCGAACTATCGCGCGACATGGCCTACCTGCTCCGGCTGTGGAAAGTGCTCGTCCGCCGCTTGAAAAACACCGGCTCGCCAGCGGACATCTACGAAGAAAGCGACATGATTATCCGCACGATCCGCGACATCTTCTCGGAAGATATCGACACGATCGTCGTCGATGAGAAGGGTGCCTTCGAGCGGGCCAAAGAGTTTTTGCAGTTGGTGATGCCGCGCTACGTCAGCCGCTTGCAGTACTACGAAGGTCGCGAGCCCCTGTTCTACAAGTACAACCTGGAAAACGAGATCGCCCGCATTCAGCAGCGCAAAGTGCCGCTCAAGTCGGGTGGTTCGATCGTCATCGACTCGACCGAAGCCCTGGTGGCCATCGACGTCAACAGCGGCAACTTCCGCGGCGACGATTCGGCCGAAGAGAATGCGTTCCATTTGAACATGGCCGCAGCCAAAGAGATCGCCCGCCAACTGCGGCTCCGCGATCTGGGTGGCGTCATCGTGAACGACTTCATCGACATGCGCCGCGAGACGCATCGCCGCAAAGTCGAGCGCGCTCTCCGCGATGCGATGCGCCGCGACCGAGCCCGCACCAAGATTCTCCGCACCAGCCCCTTCGGCTTGATCGAGATGACGCGGCAGCGCATCCGCCCAAGTCTGAAGCGGAGCGTCTACGAAGACTGTCCATGCTGCCAGGGCCGCTCGGTGGTCAAGACGGCCGAGAGCATGGCCATCGAAGTCGTTCGCATTCTGACGATGGCCTGCCAGGCGCCGCGCGTCAGCCGGATCACCGTCCGCGTCAATGACAAAGTGGCCGCCTACGTCAACAATCGCAAGCGGCGCGCGATCATGCAGATCGAAGAAGACACGAAGGTCAACGTCCAAATCCTCGGCAGCGAAGCGCTGTTCCCCGAGCATTTCGAAATCGACTGCCGCGACGATGCGGGCAACTTGATCGATCTGCCGTTCCTGGAAGATAAACAAGCCAAGCGCTAAGCCGCCGGGAGGAATCGGATCAACGTGCGCAAGATCCTCGTCACCGGCGCCGCCGGCTTTATCGGCTTTCACCTCGCGCGAGCCCTGCTCGCGCGAGGCGAGCAAGTCGTTGGGCTGGACAACCTCAATGACTACTACAGCGTGCAGCTGAAACGCGATCGTTTGAGCCAACTGGAGTCCGACGCAAACTTCCAGTTCGTCGAGCTCGACTGCGCCGATCGCAGCGGCATCGAAGAACTGTTCGGCCGCGAGCAGTTTCCGCGCGTCGTCCACCTGGCCGCGCAGGCCGGGGTGCGGTATTCGCTGACCAACCCGCGGGCCTACGTCGACAGCAACCTGGTCGGGTTCATGAACATTCTCGAAGGCTGCCGCCATGCGGGCGTCGGCCATCTGCTCTACGCCTCCAGCAGCAGCGTCTACGGTTCGAACAAGCTGCAACCCTTCTCGGTGCATCACAACGTCGACCATCCGATCAGCCTGTATGCGGCCACGAAAAAGGCCAACGAACTGATGGCGCACACGTACAGCCATCTGTACGATCTGGCCACGACCGGTCTGCGGTTCTTTACGGTATACGGCCCCTGGGGCCGACCCGACATGGCTCTGTATCTGTTCGCTAAAGCGATCAGCGAGGGCCGCCCGATCGATGTCTTCAACCACGGCCGCATGCGCCGCGACTTTACGTACATCGACGATATCATCGAGGCCTTGGTGCGTCTGATCGATACGCTGCCGACAGCCGATCCCGAGTTTGATCCGCTGCATCCCGATCCCGGCACGAGCACCTGCCGCTACCGTGTGTACAACATCGGCAACAACCAGCCGGAAGAGCTCAGCCACTTCATCGAACTACTTGAAAAGCACCTGGGCCGCCAAGCCGAGAAGAATTATCTGCCGCTGCAGGCGGGCGACGTGCTGGAAACCTACGCTGATATCAGCAGTCTGGAAGCCGCCATCGGCTTTCGCCCGTCGACCAGCCTCGATACCGGCATCGCGCGCTTCGTCGAGTGGTTTCAAGCCTACGAACATCCCGCCGCCCATCGCTCGAGCCAACCGCGCAGCAACTAGGTATAAGCCGTCGAGCGGGCTCTCGCGTGACTGGCCCGCGCTTTACAGCGGCCGCCTGGGCCAGTTACGATGAAGGGGCAGCGAAAATGCCCACCCTCTCCCGTCTCGTACCCACCCCGAAGGATTGCACCGATGCTCGATTTGGTCGGCAAAGGCAGCGCGCATACTTGTGACGGCGTCAGCCGCCGCGATTTTCTGCAGGTCGGCACGCTCGGAGCGATCGGGCTGGGCTTGCCGCAATTGATGCAAGCCCAGGCTGCCGGACTGACCGACAAGTCGAAGGACAACCGCTCGTGCATCTTGATCTTCAATCTGGGCGCGCCGAGCCAGCTCGACACCTTCGACATGAAGCCCGACGCGCCGGCCGAAATCCGCGGGCCCTTCCAACCGATCCCGACCAACGTCAGCGGCATTCAGATATCGGAGATCCTGCCGCGGCACGCCGAAATCGCTGACAAGCTGGCTCTGGTTCGCTCGTGCTTTCACCGCGGCGCTGCGGTGCATGACGCCGGTTGGCAGATCATGCAGACCGGTCGGCTGTTTTCCGGCAGCATCTATACGCCGCACGTCGGCTCGGCGGTCTGGTACCTGCGCGGACCGCGCGGCGATCTGCCGCCGCATGTCGTGTTGCCCGAGACGATGGGGCGCGGCGGCGGCAACCTGCCCAACGGCCAGGCCGGCGGTTTCCTCGGCAAGGCCTATGATCCGTTCGCCCTGATGGCCGACCCGTCGAAAGAGAATTTCAAGGTTCCCGATCTGCTGCCGCCGGCTTCGATTCCGCCGGCGCGGCTCGAGCGACGCCGCCGCCTCCGCGAAGCAGTCGAGCAGTCGATGACCGAGTTCGAGAACAGCGAAAGTGCGCGGCTGATGGACGAGCACTTCGATACGGCCTACCGACTCATGACCAGCCCGCAAGCCCGCGACGCCTTCGACCTGTCGAAGGAAAAGATCGAAGTCCGCGAGAAGTACGGCATGAACCGCTTCGGCCAATGCTGCTTGCTCGCACGCCGGCTGGTCGAAGCGGGCGTGCGCTTCGTCACGATCAATACCTTCTTGACCGTCTTCGATGAGATCACCTGGGACATCCACGGCAGCAAGCCCTTCACGTCGATCGAAGGCATGAAGAACATCGTTGCCCCGATGTATGACCAGGCGTACGCCGCCCTGATTGCCGATTTGTCCCAGCGGGGTCTGCTGGACGATACGCTGGTCGTCAATCTGGCCGAATTCGGGCGCACACCCAAGGTGAATCCCGCCGGCGGCCGCGACCACTGGCCTCAATGTTTCACCGTCGGCTTTGCAGGTGGTGGCGTTCGCGGCGGCCAGGTCGTCGGTGCGAGCGATCCGATCGGCGCCGTGCCGGCCGAGCG
>JBQCJB010000972.1:0-8490 GCA_051953155.1 Aureliella sp.
ATGGCGGCCGGCTACGCAGGCCTGGACAACGAGCTGTTCTATATGGACAAGACGATGATGGTCTTCGGCGATGCCAAGCACGTCTTGGAAGAGATGCTCAAATCGATCGAGGCCTAACGTCGATCGAGGCCCAGAGCTTGAAAACTCGGGCCTTGCGTCCTGTGTCGACGGCTCGGCCGCGGTCGAGCCCTGAGGCTTAGGCCCGAGCGAGTGATGGCCAAATCGTGTCGTTCAGTCTCGCTTCGACGTGCTCGATCGTTTCGTTGACGTTCAGGTTGCCCTTGGTGATCTGGGCCGAATTGAGCAGATAGAGCCCGGGGACGCTGCTGGCCACCGGCGGCAGATTTTGTGAGTAGTTCAGTGTCGGCAAGGCCATCACATAACGGGCGCGGGCGGTCTGGATCGCCCGCACTTGGGAACGTTCGAAGTTGGGATAAATCTTCTCGAGCGTCGCCAGGCAACGCTGGTGAATCGACTCGTCGGGCTCTTCCAGCGCCGGATCGTCGGCCAGCAAGTAGCGCGGCAGATAGACCAGATAGTTGCCACCCAGATATTGCGGGGCGACGATCGAGCCCATTTCAATCACGCCGGTCAGCGGCACCCAGCTGTCGGTGATGTTCGTCACGTAGTACCCGCCCAGCGGGCGATCCAGCAGCAGCGAAGTGCAGACGACGCCCAAGTACTCCGCGCTGGCCAGTTGCTTGCGCTCCTGATCGGTCAACTGCGGGCAGGATCGGGCGATGATGGGACTGGGCACGGTCGTTACCACGCGATCGAACTGGCGCGTGACCGCGTTGGGTTCGGCGCCGCTGCGGACGTGCAGTTTACCGCTGGTCTCGTCGTAGCGAATCTCTTGCACGGGACTGGAGGTCGCGATCTGGACGCCGCGGGCGGCGAGGGCCGAGGCCAGCGTCTGCAAAATGCGCTGGTAGCCGCCGGGCACGTAACCGAACATCTCGCGCTTCATGCCGCTGCGACGGGCTTTGTACATGCGGTCGATGTAGGACCAGATGAAGGCCGCCGAAGTGCGCTGGTAAGCTTCGCCGAGCTTGGCTTTCAGCAGTGGCAGCCAAATCTTTTCATACGTGCTCCGCCCGCTCAGCCGCCGCAGCCAGTCGGCCACCGGTATCCGTTCGAGGGCGCGCCAGTCGCGCAGTTTCGATGCGTAGAAGATCGTGCCGCCGAGCCGGAATTTTTGCAGCAGCGACAGTGGCGGGAATTTCAGAAACTCCCAGGAACTGCTGAGCGAATGCAGTTGCCCGTCACAGTAGAACCCGGTCCGCGTCTGCACCCAGCGAATCTCTTTTTCCAAACCGATCTCATCGAGCAGCGCGCGCAGTCGCGTGTCCGACAGCAGCGTCACATGGTAGAAGCGATCCCAAGTCACCTCCCCCAGCGACCAGCAACTGGTCAAGCCACCCAGCTCTGGCGCGGCCTCCAGCAACGTGACCTGCTCGCCGCGCTCGGCCAGTCGCCAGGCGGTGGCCAGTCCAAGCATGCCGCCGCCGACGACTGCCCAGCTGTCGCGTTGGCCGCCTGGGGTTGCAGCGACCGCTGCCCCAGAGGAATCGGAACGCTCTGTTGGTTGTAGGGAAGTCGGCTCCGCGCCGCCGGCTGTGGCTGGGCTGCGCCTCTCGCTTCCGACGCGTTTGTCGGCAGAAATCATGCGGTGGTCCACGCTGAAAAAAACGCTAGAAGATCAATCGATGCTGCGGCCAAAGCGATGGCGGAGCACCATTCGAAACGTGCGACGCACGGTTTGCAGAATTCGCATCTTGCTGACGCCGCGTTTGAAGTCATAACGCAAGAGCAGCGGGACTTCGCCGATGATTGCGCCTTCGCCAGCCAGCATCAACAGCAGGTCGGCCATGCTGGCGAAGCCTGCTTCGTGGACCAGACGGCCGTCGTACTTGGCAATCGCCTCGCGGAGCAGTCCCACTCGGTACGCGCGGTAGCCGCAGGTGTAATCGCGGCAGCCTTTGATCGGCAGCAGGCCGCGCATCAGAAAGCGGGCTCCGAGGCTGAGCATTTCGCGGTGCCAAGCCAGGCCGACGACGCGGCCACCAGTTTGAAATCGCGACGCGATCACGATGTCGTGCCCTTCGCGGATCATCGGCACCATCCGCGAGATCAACTGCGGCGGGTGCGTGTTGTCGGCGTCCATCGCCACTACGATGTCGTCGTCGGCCAGCCCTTCGATGCCGCGCGTCAAGCAAGTCGTGATCGCGGCGCCGAGCCCCTGGTTGCCCTGATGGCAAACGATGCGGACCGGATACTGGGCTTGCAGTTCGCGAGCGACTTCGACCGTGTCGTCGCTGCTGCCGTCGTCGACGACCAGGATGTCGTAATCCCAGTGGGTCTCCGACAGCGTCTGCACGATGCGCGGGATGAGACGGCCGAGCGACTCGGCCTCGTTGTAGGCCGGCAGGGCGACGCGGACAAAGGTGGTCCGCAGTCCGGTCGTCAGCCGGGCGGGCTGTTCCAGCATTGGAAACGGTCCAGGACCTTCGGCCGGCTCCAGTACAGGCTCGATCATGGCAAGGCTCTCACGCGGCTTTGAAGTAGTTCGTTCGGGTGGGTTGTGTGGGCTAGCCAGCAGCTAATTGAGTATGATAGTCAAGCGAAGAGGACGTTTGCTTGTGCAAGGCGGCACAATTCGATCAAAGTTTGCCGGATCGGCCGGTTTGAACGGCTGCCATTGAAAATCCGCAAATCTCGCACTTGCCCAGCAACGTATAAAGGGAGAGGGAACTTCCGGGCCTGGCCGGGGTTCCAAAGGAAGGCCAGTCGAAGTCTGCGGTTTGGGATCAGCCGGCGCTTACCTGAGCGGCCGTTTCTCGGCGGTGGTTGGATCAGTGTTTTTCTAAGATAGAGGGCTTGAACGTATGCGATCACACTTCAAAGTGTCTCGCTGGCTGGCTGCGGGGCTAATGGGATTGATGTGCTGCTGCCAAACGGCCGCTGCCCAGGACTATCCGCCCTATGACAAGGTAATCGAGGGCTTCACCAAGCTCGACCCACCGCGCGACGATCCCCATGCGATGTACGACGTGTACGTCCGCGCCAAGGACAGCCAGCTGTTGCTGGAGCTGCCCAAGAACTACGCCGACAAGAAGTATTTTATTGGACTGACGGTCGCCAGCGGTCAGGTTTTCGCCGGACTGCAAGCGGGCGACTACTTTGTGCAGTGGCGGCAGTACAACAATCGCCTGGCGCTGATCCAGCCGAACCTGAGCGTCCGCTCGGGCGGCGATCGCGAATCGAAGGATTCGGTCAATCGCTTGTTTACCGGCGCGGTCATGCTCGACCTGCCGATCCTGACCATGTCGCCGCGCGGCGGGCCAGTGATCGACGGCGATGCCCTACTGGTAGGCAATGCGAGCACCTTCTTCGGTGCCAGCGGCCGCTCGCAAAATCCGAGTCTGGCCAAGCTCGTCAAATCGAAGGTATTTCCGCAGAACATCGAGCTGGCGTTCGAAATGCCCAACTCGCGTGGCCAACTGCAGACGCTGTATTATTCGATCAGCGAGATCCCGCAAAACACCGGTTACACGCCGCGCGTGGCCGACCAGCGGATCGGTTACTTCACGACTTCCTACTCCGATTACGGCAAGTATCGCGACGACGAAGTCGCCGTCCACTTCATCAATCGTTGGCATCTGCAGAAGCGCGATCCGTCGCTGAAGATCAGCCCGCCGGTCGAACCGATCAAGTTCTACATCGAACACACCACCCCGGTCCGCTATCGCCGCTGGGTCAAACAGGGCATCGAGTTCTGGAACGAAGCCTTCGAAAAGGTGGGCATCTCCGACGCGATCCAAGTCGCCTACCAGGACAAGACGACCGGCGAGCACATGGACAAGGATCCGGAGGATGTGCGTTACAACTTCATCCGCTGGCTCAATAACAACCAAGGCACGGCGATCGGCCCCAGCCGCGTGCATCCGGAAACCGGACAGATTCTCGACGCGGATATCGTTCTGACCGACGGCTGGATTCGCTACTTCGACAAAGAATTCTCCGACTATATGCCGCTGCTGGCGATGGAAGGGATGAGCCCCGAGACGCTGGCCTGGCTGGCCAGCCATCCTAGCTGGGACCCGCGGGTCCGCTTCGCCAGCCCCAGCCAACGCAATCACGTGGCCGCTGAAATCCGCAGCCGCCTGGCCGAGCCCTACGCCGGCGAACTGAATTCCAGATGGCGCACGCCGCTGCTGGGCGACGACCCGCTCGACGGCCTGATCGGACGGACCAGCCAGGTCAACGGTCTGTGCATGGCCGCCGAAGGCCGGCAACTGGATATGGCCACGATGCGACTGTATATGGCGCTCAGCCCCGAAGCGTTCCTCGAAGATCCGGCGGACGACAAGAAGGACGCTGACAAGAAGGACGGCGAGAAGTCTGACGGAGCCAAGGACGAGGCTAAGAAAGACGACGACGCTAAAAAGGAAGCTAAAAAGGAAGAGCCCAAGAAGAAGTCCGACGAACCGATGCTCGACGGCATGCCCGAAGCGTTTGTCGGTCCGCTGCTTGCCGATCTGGTTGCGCACGAAGTCGGCCACACGCTGGGCCTGCGGCACAACTTCAAGGCCAGCAGCATCTATGAACTGAAGGAAATCAACAGCCCGGACGTGGCCGGCAAAAAATCGTTTGCCGGTTCGGTTATGGACTACCTGCCGCTGAACTTGCGGTTCAAAGAAGGTGAGCTGCAGGGCGACTACGGCATGCTCAAGCTCGGAGCGTACGACTTCTGGGCGATCGAGTATGGCTACACGTTCGACAAGGATCTGAAGCAGATCGTCAGCCGCGTCACCGAACCGGAATTGCAGTTCGCCACCGACGAGGACACGATGGGCCCCGATCCGCTGGCTCGCCGTTACGACTTCAGCAAAGATCCGCTCCAGTACGCCGAGGAGCAGATGGAGTTGATCCAGCGGTTCCGCAAGCGTTTGCTGGCCGACTACGTCAAGGACGGTGACGCCTGGAAAAAAGCTCGCCAAGGTTACGACCTGACGCTCGGCCTGCAGATGAAGAACATCAGCATGATGGCTAACTGGGTCGGCGGCGCGTTTGTGCATCGCGACAAGAAAGGGGATCCGAACGGTCGGCCTCCGATCGAAGTTGTGCCCGCCAAGACGCAGCGCGAGGCTCTCAAGTTCGTGCTCGAGTCGACCTTCCGCGACGAGGCCTACGCACTCACGCCGGAATTGCTGGCTCGCTTGACCAAGGACTTCCTGGGACAAGACTTTGCCAGCATGAGCGGTGATCCGACCTGGCCGGTGCACGACCGAATCCTGTCGACACAGGCCTCGACGCTGACCGCCCTGCTGAACTCGACCACGCTGCGACGGGTCTACGACAACGAGTTCCGCATTCCAGCTGATGAGGATGCATTCACGCTTCCCGAACTGCTCGATGACGTGCGCGACGAGATCTGGAGCGAACTGACCAGCCAGCCTGAGAAGGAATACTCGACGCGGCAGCCGATGATCAGCAGCCTCCGCCGCAACCTGCAGCGCGAGCACCTGGAACGCATGATCGATCTGACGCTGCCCAACAACGGCAGCTCAGCAGCGTACAAGGCGATCTCGAACCTGGCGGTCCGCCAGCTGCGCGATCTGAAGGAAAAGATCGAACAGTGCCTCAAGGCGAACTCCAAATCGATGGATCCTTACACCGAAGCTCACCTGGCCGAAGCGGCACACCGCATCGGCAAGGCGCTCGATGCCGATTACGTCTACAACCAATCCAGCGGTGTCGGCGGTCAACTGCTGTTCCTGTTCGGAGCTGAGGGGGATGCGAGACGCGTCCAAGAAACGCCTCGGCCTGCCGAAACGCCACAGCAGCCATAACCGCTCCGCCGGCTGAACAACGTTCTCTCCCATAGCAGGACGGGCAACTTTTGCCCGTCCTGCTTCTTTAGAGACTTGTCGCCAGGGCACGCTTACGCGCGAGCGGCGGAGAGCACTTCCCGCTTGCCGCCCGGCGGGCCCGGCAGACGCATGACCTTGAAACCGGCCTGCTCCAAGGCGCGGCGGACCCGGCCGTTGACGCAGTAGCTGACCAAGAGTCCGGTTTGCTTCAAGGCGTTTTTCAACTTGGCGAAGACCGCACCGCTCCACAGTTCCGGGTTGCTGGCCGGACTGAACGCATCAAAGTAGATCGCATCGAACTGATCGGCACACTCGCCGATACGCTCGCCGAGCCAGTCCTGAGCCTGGCCAAGGATCAAGTGCAGGTTCAGCCCAGCAGCGGCTGGCCAGTGGTAATGTCCGGCAGGCGGCTGGTCGGGCAATTGCTCGCGGAATGCGAGCCAAGCCTGCTCCAGCTGCGCGGTGACCGCAAACTCATTGGCGAGGCGGCCGGCTCGAATCGAAACGTCGACCGCGCGGCCGATTTCCAGCCTGCGCAGGACGTCCGTCGGTAACAGCTCGCGTTCGAGGCTGACGAACTCCAGCGGGCAGTCGTGGATGTGGGCTGCGGCCAGCGTCAGCAGCGCGGCCATACCCGTTCCGAAGCCGAACTCGAGCACGCGGACCGGATCGCCGTGTGTGCGACGCGTCTGTGCTGCTTGGCCGAACAGGTTTTCCAGTCCGCTGTTGCGCAAGTAAACGACCTGGCACTCGCTCAGCGCGCCGCAGCCGCTGTGGAATGATTCATCCAGCCTCCGATCGAACAGCGTGCGGCTGCCGTCTTCGGTCAGCATGATCTGCAGGTGCTCAATCGCGGTTGGTGATAATGGTCGCGGCGGGCGCAAGAGTGAAATCGTCCGTTTGCAGGCGGTTCGGAGTGGTTGTAGCTTGGTTGCTTCGGCACAATTATCATCATGAATCTCGCACCCACCAACCCACTTGGACAAAGGCAGTGACATGTTGCGGTTCACAATTTCTATCGCCTGGGCGGCATTGACGCTGCTGGCCGTTCCCCCGGTTTCGCTCCACGCCGACGACCTGGTGGAGAAGTACCGCGCCTCTGCGATCCAGAAATGGTCCAAGGACATGGAACGCATCGCCGCGCTCGATGCCAAGGAAAAGGATCCTGACGACGCGGTGCTGTTCATCGGAAGTTCGAGCATTCGCCTCTGGGAGGACATCGCCAGCGATATGAAGCCCTGGCCTGCAGTCCAGCGAGGATACGGCGGCGCAAAATTCTCCGACCTGGCCGTACTGGCCGAGCAGATCATCAAGCCGCACAAGTACCGGGCCTTGGCGATCTTCGTCGGCAACGACGTGACCGGAGGAGCGGACGACAAGACGCCGGAGGAAGTCGTGCGTCTGTTCGAGCACGTCGTGGCTACCGCGCGGCATCACGATCCCAAGGCTCCGATTTTTTTGATCGAGGTCACGCCGACGCCTCGCCGCTGGGCGGCTTGGGACAAGATCAAGGACGTCAATGCGGCTTTGAAGAAGGCTTGTCAGTCGGGCGAAAACCTGCACTTCATCAGCACTGCCAGCCACTATCTGGATTCTGACGGCCAACCGAAGGCCGAACTGTTCCGCGAAGATCGGCTGCACCAGAACCGAGACGGCTATGCCCTCTGGAGCCGTCTGATCCGCGAAGAGTTTGCGAAGGTGATTCCTGTCGACAAGCCATAGCCCTGCCCGGCTACCGCCGCGCATGGCCGTCCATTAAACTCGTCGGTGCACTTTTCGGCTCACACGCAGCGCCGCGCCAGCGGCGGCGCTTTCGGGAGCCAGGGTGATTACCAGGCCGATACCAGCAAGCGACAAGAGCAAAAATCATGCACTGGATTTTGATTGCAGCCCAGAACGATGCGCAGGCCGTCTTGATGATCGTCTTTGCGCTCGTGATCATCATGGTCATCATCTTGCTGTTTGCGATGCTGGCCAAATTCTTTTGGCTGTGGATCCAGGCGGTGACGACGCGGGCGCATATCGGCCTGTGGGATCTCTTCGGGATGTGGCTCCGCCGCGTCGACCCGCGGACGATCGTCCGCAGCAAGATCATGGCCGTTCAGGCGGGCTTGGGCGAAGACGAACTGACCAGCAACGCGCTCGAAGCCCACTACCTGGCCGGAGGCAACGTTCCCCAAGTCATCCGAGCTCTGATCGCTGCTCGCAAGTCCAAGACGATTACGCTCTCGTTTCGGGAAGCTGCGGCGATCGATCTGGCCGGCCGCGATGTGCTCGAAGCGGTCCAGACCAGCGTCTATCCCAAAGTGATCGATTGCCCGCCGCGCGGCTCAGCTCGCCAGTCGCTCGACGCGGTCGCCAAAGACGGCATCCAATTGAAGGTCAAGGTGCGGGTGACCGTCCGGGCGAACCTGCACCAGCTGATCGGCGGAGCCGGCGAAGAAACGATTATCGCCCGCGTCGGCGAAGGTATCGTCAGCGCGATCGGTTCGGCCAACGATCACAAGGTGGTGCTCGAGAATCCCGACGTGATCTCCAAGGCAGTGCTCGCCAAGCGGCTGGACGCACAGACCGCATTCGAGATCGTTTCGATCGATATCGCCGACATCGACGTCGG
>JBQCJB010000973.1:0-6119 GCA_051953155.1 Aureliella sp.
CGGCGAGCCGTCCGAGCTGGGCGAAAAGAGCGTCAAGAATTGCCGCGGCACGCGGCGGCCGACCAGCCGCGGATTGCCGCGGCGAAAGACGTGGGGTTCCAAAATTTCACGGCGGTCTGTCAACACCGTCGCCAGCGGTGAACGCACGTTGGAAGCGTTAATCCAGCGATCGATCTCGCCCTGAAGTTTCCATAAAGCTTCGCACGTTTTCGAATCAAAGAACTGTTCGGTGCTGACAATATCCTCGTCGGGCACCGAGCAGGGAGAGAGCGGGCCCTGCCAAAACTCGACCAGCTCGGCCAGGCCGCGGCGATCGATCTGGTCGGCTGCAGCGAAGTTCTTCTCTGGCTGGTCGGAGTTCAACTTGGAAAAGAGTTCGCCGTAGCCCTGGGCGACTTCGCGCATCGATCGCGGCGGTGCGGAGAACTGGCGCAGCACCCAGACGTTGCATCGCTCCGGCGATAATCCGGCGAGCGCTCGGCTAATTTCGGCGACAGCCTCAGGATCCAGCGGGACATCTGCGATTGTGCGGGCTGCGGGAGTGGCCGCTTGCGAGTCGCTGGTGGGAGCGTTGTCCGCTGCGCTGGCCAGCGTGTCGGCGGCCAGTTGCTCGAAGCGCCGCCAAGCGGCGAAGATGGCGTCTTCGCGTTCGGCTGCGGCCATCAAATAGGTTTGAAAACGGCGAACATGCGCCGGCACCAAATCGTCTTTGCCAATGATGATGTCGAAGCCTTCGGCCGGATACTTGTCCAGCTCGAGCTGAGCGACCAGATATTCGGTGATCCGCTGGTGAACCCGCTCGGCGGCGATGCGACGTTCCTCGGCCAGCCGCTCTCGGTATGCCTGCTGGCGCTTGGCCAGCTCTGCTTCGAAGGCGGCATCCGCCGAGGGCTGGTCGGTCAGCGGCACTCGCTGCTCGACCGAGTTGTGAAAGACACCGTAGAGCGCGTAATAGTCGTCGGTCGGAATCGGATCGAATTTGTGGTCATGGCAGCGCGCGCAGGCGACGGTCAGTCCCAGCAGCCCACGAGAAACGACATCGATGCGATCATCGATGATGTCGTGAGTCACTCCGAGAAATCGCCGGCCGACGGTCAAAAAGCCCATGGCAGCCTGAGCCGACGGATCGTCCGGAGCAATTTGATCAGCGGCCAATTGCAAACGCACGAAGCGATCGAACGGCAGGTCCATAGCCAAAGCATCGATGACCCAGTCGCGGTAGGCGGCAGCATGCACGAAGAAACGTTCTTCGCGCGCGTAGACGTACCCCTTGGTATCGGAGTAGCGGGCAACGTCCAACCAATGTCGGCCCCATTGTTCGCCCAACCGCGGTGACGCCAGCAGCCGATCGACGACTCGTTCATAGGCATCGGGGCGATCGTCCGCGGCGAAGGCCTCTTGCTGCTCGACTGTCGGAGGCAAACCAACGAGGTCGTAGCTAAGGCGTCTAAGCAATTGATGACGCCCTGCCGGTGCGGCCGGTGCCAGGCCTCGCTCGCCAAGCCGAGCGCCGACGAACGAATCAACAGGCGAAGCTTCGGCCAGATCAGGGATCGCCGGTTGGGCCAGCGGCTGGAAAGCCCAATGGCGCTGGAGCTCCGCCTGGCCAGCGGCTTTTGTAGGGAGTGAGTCTTGTGGCCAGGGCGCACCCAATTCGATCCAATTCTTGAGCTTGTCGATCTGCTCCTCGCTGAGCGGATTGTCGGGTGGCATCTGCAAATCGCCTTCGCGACGCACCGCCCGCAGGATCAAGCTCCGCTGGGCGGCTCCGGGCACGAGCGCCGGCCCCGACTCGCCGCCGCGGAGCAGCGCCGAAAGGCTGTCGACCCGCAGGTCGGCCGATTGCTTTTCAGCCCCGTGGCAGCTCGCGCAGTTTTCAGCGAGCAGCGGTCGGATGTCGCGCTCGAAAAACTCCAGCTCTTGGGCGGAGAATTTTCGCGGCTGCTTCGCTTCCGAACGACCAGCCGTGGCAGCAACCGCCGCGGCCTGCGTACGTCCTTGGGCATCCTCACGCAGCCACGGCAGCTCCGGCTGTGCGGCGAGCGCCTGCTGGTTGCGAGGCAGGGCCAGCATCAATGCCAAAGTGGACCAACTGGTGGCCGCCATCGAAATGAACTGGTCGGCCCCGTGCGGAAAACCGCTTTCGAAATACTTTTGGATAGGGCGGCTGCGCGTTGTGACATGCCACGAGCCGTCGGGCAATTGCGACTCGATCAAGTAGCGCAGGCCGCGCTGGTAATTGGGGTGCGTCGGTGCGGTGCCCGCTTGCGCCAGCGCAACGAGCGATGTGCCGGTCGCATAAGCATCGCTCGGCATGGCCTCGGTTTGCGACCAGCCGCCGTCATCGCGCTGCTGGGCAAGGATCGCATCGCGAAGCGCGGCCATCGATGCTGTGTCGGCGACGGATCGCGCGGCCATTAGCGCGAACACGCGTTGCTCGTTGTCTTCGGGCGGGTGCTCTGCGAGCCACTGGCGGCACTCTTGGATGCGAGGCTTGGCCCGCTGGGCGCGTTGCTCGCGTGCATATGCCTTTAAACCCATCAGCGCGAGGGCCGATGTCGTCGTATCGTTCGCTTCCGTCGGAGGCCGATTGCCGGAACAGACCCAGTGCTGTTTGTCCGCGTTGGCTTGCAGCAGGTACTCGGCGACCGCATCGGTCGTCGCATCGGCCGGCCAACCGGCGGTGGCCAGGGCCAGCAGCGCATAGCCTGCCGTGTCGACTTTGCCACCTTGCCCTTTGCCTTGCCGGTAATCGCTTTCACCACGGCGCAAGTGTTCGATCGTCCGTTCGACTTGACGCACCAAATTATCGTGATCGACCGCCAGCCCCCGAGCGCGGGCTTCGAGGCCGGTCAGGATCGTCATCGCCTGGTGATGGCACGCGAAGCATTCGCGCTGCTTGAGATACTCGGCCGAACTTCGCTCGATCAACTGCAGCGCCTGCGCGGCTCGCTCGCGCAGCACTTGGTCGCTTAGCAATTGGTCGCTCAGCACTTGGTCCGCCGACGGCGACTGCGCGAGCGCCAAGGAGCTGGAGCAGAGCCAGAGCAGTGTCAGACGAACTAGCCAGCGGTAATGCGTTCCGGCGTTGACCACAATCAGCCCTCCAGCCTCGGCGATCGAAACGGAAACTTCCCAACCGCAGCCTTACTTGGCCTGTTGATCCCCAAAGAACGGGAAGAGTTTGCGAATTTCCTCCGGTTCGGGTTGGCGGCCATATTCGCAGATCTCGAAGGCTTCCGCATATTTTACTTTTTCGCCCCGTTCCTGGCCGTACCAGCGGATGAGCGTGTTGCGGAAACGCTTGGCCTCGTCCCCCGCGCGGCGTTCCCAGCGCTCGCGCAGCCAGGCTCGCCGAAGTTCCGGCTGCGAGGCCGGTGGAGCAGCATCCATCGAGTCCTGGCTACCGAGCGCACCACCTTCAAAGGTCTGCGACTCCAGCGCCATCAGCGCGTCGACCTTTTGCTCGAACACATCATCGATCGAGACGGCGATGTCCGCGATGAAGGGATAGGGCTTTTTGAAACCGTCGCTCGAATATAGGAACACCGGATTCTTCTTCAGCGGTGGCGTGTCGGGACAGAAGAAAGGCACGGCGACCATGTAAGCCGCATCCTGCACCAGCACGCCGACGTAGCGATGGTCGGGATGATAGTCCCAAGGGCGGTGAGCGATGACGATATCCGCCTTCCACTCGCGAATCTTGCGAGTAATCAGCCGGCGGTATTCGAGCGACGGCAGCAGTTCGCCGTCATGGATGTCCAACACCTCGGAGGTCACGCCCAGCCGCTCAGCCACTTTGGCCGATTCGGCCGTCCGCCGCTGGGCCAACGCGCCACCGGCCATCTTCCAGTGGCCGATATCCCCGTTGGTAACCGATACCAGTTTCACATGATGCCCTTGCTGGGCCCACATCGCCGCGACGCCGCCACTTTTGTATTCCGCGTCGTCGGGATGCGCTCCGAAACAAATGATCCGCAGATGGCCGTCGTCGGCCGGCGGCTCTGCCTTGGAAGCCGACTGCGCACGGGCGGCCGGACTTGCACAGCAGAGCGCCAGCAGGGCAGCGGCCCAAACGTGAGGATTACCGGCTAAACGACGCCAAGGTAGTCGAGCGGCCAGCGAACGGATCATCGGTGGGGTTCCTTGAAGTGCGAGCAGGTGAGGTGGGGAGTATCATTGTAACCTCGTTGTCACTGGTAATTCGCGTTTAAGGCACAATAGAAGCACGAGGAACTGCAATCTGGTCGGATACTGTTAGCATCATCTTCGGCACAAGCCGGCCATTTCCAAAGCGGCTGGAACAAAACGCACAAAGCAATTTCGCTTCAAATCAATGCGAAAACGCCACGGAAAAACGGGGCCAAGGGACGACTGCTACGGCGTGCTACCTATGCCGATGTTAGGTCGAGACCGTAGTGGAAAGCGTGCGTCTAACCTTTACCGTACAGAATGGCGAATCTTCGGTGATGCAGTGAGTGCCTTAAACGCGAATTACCTGTGACAACGTACATAACTGAGTGCAAGTGGCGGCGCGTCAGGAATCGAGACCGGCATGCAGTTGTTCGAACAGCTTGAATCGATAGCCGTCTGGGCGGTCATCGACTTTTGCGTCTCTTTCCTGGCAGCCGCGCATGTCGTTCTGCACAAGCGCAGCGCCAGGGCAGCTGTCGGCTGGATGGGAGTCATTTGGCTGGCGCCATTTCTGGGTACGTCATTGTACCTGTTGCTCGGCATCAATCGCATCGAGCGGCATGCCAAACGCAAACGTCCGTCGACCACGGTCGAGCTGGAACCGTGCGTCGTGCCGATCGCCGACGAACACTCGGTCGCCAATCCAAATCTCCGCGACCTGATGCGGCTGGCTGGAACGATCAGTGGGTTGCCGCTGACGGCCGGCAACAGCGTTCAAACACTGGTCGATGGCGACGAAGCTTACCCCGCCATGCTGGCCGCGATCGATCAAGCCACGCAATCGGTGACGCTGGCGACCTACATCTTCGATCGCGATCGCGTCGGTTTGCAATTCGTCGCAGCTCTTGGCCGCGCGGTTTCCCGCGGCGTCCGGGTGCGCGTCCTGATCGACAACGTCGGCGCAAGCTACCGCTTTCCGACGGTGCTCGGGCCACTGCGGCGAGCGCATGTGCCGGTGGCGTTTTTTTTGCCGACGCTTCTGCCGTGGCGGCTGCAGTATTCGAACCTCCGCAATCACCGCAAGGTGCTGATCGTCGACGGACGGATCGCTTTCACGGGCGGCATGAACATCCGCCAAGGACACGAAGTGAAGATTCCGTCGCGTGGCCCCGTGCGCGACCTGCATTTTCGCATCGTCGGGCCGGTCGTCGGACAGTTACAAGAGATTTTTGCCGTCGACTGGCGGTTTACGACCGACGAACTGCTCAGCGGGCCGGAGTGGTTCGCCTGCGCCGAGGACTCCGGCGCGGTCGCGGCTCGCTGCATTGCCGACGGTCCCGACGAAAGCCTCGACCGCACGCGGAAGCTGCTGCATGGAGCGATCAGCGTCGCCCGGAAATCGATCGCTATCGTAACGCCGTACTTCCTGCCCGACGATGCGTTAATCACCGCGCTGAACATCGCCGCGATGCGGGGCGTGACGGTCGACATCTTCGTTCCCGAGCGCGGCAACCTCCGCTTCGTCCAGTGGGCGGCGACTTCGCAGTACTGGCAGGTGCTCGAGCACGGTTGCCGGCTGTGGTTGACGCCGCCGCCGTTTGACCACACCAAGATCATGCTGGTCGACGAAGAATGGGCTCTGGTCGGATCGACCAACTGGGACCCGCGCAGCCTGCGGTTGAACTTTGAACTGAATGTCGAACTGTATTCGATTCAGTGCGGCGCCCAGTTAGCGAAGCTGATCGAATCGCGCCGCCAAGCCGGCCGCCGCCTGACGCTTGCCGACGTCAACTCGCGTCCCTTGCTCATCCAACTCCGAGACGGCGTAGCCCGGCTGCTTTCGCCTTATTTGTGAGCGTTTCTTCGCATCGCTTCTCCGCCCCTCGCTCCGCGTCGAGCTGACCGAGGCGAGTTGAGCTGACTGATCACACTTGAGCTTACTGATCACAGTTCAGATGACCGAAACGCGATTGGTAGCGCTGCCC
>JBQCJB010000974.1:0-3399 GCA_051953155.1 Aureliella sp.
GCCGACTGCAATCGCGCGTCCGACGAAGCGATGGCACGGCCGAAATGCGATGGGGTCGACCGTCACAGAGTTGGGCGGCGCCGATCGTCTTTAGGACTGCCGAGCAATAGACTGTCCGCGCGCCAACGTGACAGAGTGCGATACAAGACAGGTCAGCAACTCGACGCCGCGGAGCTGGCCGAGCTTCGCATCGGAAGCCGGCAACGACATGGGATGCCCGCACCACAAAACCGACAGGAATACAACAACGTCACGCAAAAGACGGCGAGGGTCTCCAACGCGATGTCGTGTAGGCGCAGCTTGCGACTGACCGTCGGCTCTATAATAATGGCTCGCATCAACGATCGTTTGTTTGATGCGAGCCACTTTCTCATGAACACCATTGCACTAATCGCCTTGAGTGTCGCGGCTGCCACCTACCCGCCACTGGTCGGCACGTGGAATGGCTCCCGTACCGGCCAAGACGAATATCGTCGCTGGACCACTGGCGGATACCTGCAGCTGGCCGCTGGTTACGACGCGTACAAATACCAGTTCGAGGTGTGCCGGCGGCCAGTGGCAGCGAAAACTTGGAGCCTGCGTCTGGACGTCGCTCGCCATCCAGACGGAAATTGACCGCCCGTCTGGCAGATTGAAGATCAAGCCTAGGCATGTTCCAATCTAGGTCGGGGAATTGCCACTGCTTTCGCACTGGCCAAACATCCCCCGGTCCATATCCTGGAGGATTGAACATGGTCAGTCGCTTACGGATGGTATTCGCTCTCGTCATTGCCTGCATGTTGGCTTCGGCGACTCGTTCGCACGATTCACGCCGGCAGAAATCGAGCTTCTGGGCCGAACATGGAGTCACCGGCGGCGCCTTCCACGACGATGCATTGCTTGAACCGTATTCCGCCGCATTCTTGATCGAGAAGATCGCCCTCGGCTCGGACGCCGAAAAGTGGCGGCTTGCTGAGGGCGACGTTCTTTTAGTCGGCCCGGAATCGAGAAAGCCGACGGCCGAAGATCATATTGAAATACTTCAAAAGCTTCGGTCGCGCGGCTTTCGCCAACCGCGCGTCATCTTTATGCAAGACGGCAAACTGTTTATCACCTCGCAGGTGAGCAGCTTGCCAAAGAATTGAAGATCGAGGCGAGCATAGACGCGGTAGGGGGAAACAGGTTTAGCGAATGGGCTAGCTGCTTGACGCTCTTAAGTAGCCTGCTCGGGATGCTGGACGCGGCAAGACAAGTAGGTAATGCTGGACAAGCCGGAAGCTTATACCATTTAAATGACAAGCTGGAAGCTTGTCCCACTTGAATGACTGGCCGGGCGCTTGTGCCATTTGTTTTGAACCTGTTGCTCATACGGGGAAAATTGCAATGCGAATCGGACGCTGGGCGAATGTGCTGCCGGTGGGAGTGGCGCTCTTTTTGGGTCTCGATGCTCTCGGCCAGCAGCCGCAATTGACGCTGGGCGAACGCGGCAAACAGCTGATGGAGGAAAAGTTCGAGCACGCGGAGCTCAGCCAAGGCGCACCGCAAGGCTGGTCGCGCAATGCCGGTCACCTCGAAGTGGTCGACGGGCGGCTGCAAGTTCATGAAGTCGCCGCCGATAAACATGCTGCCGCCTTCCGCTACCGCATGCCCGTGCAGGACTGCGTCGTCGCCTTCGACTTTCGACTGGGCGGAGCGAAGTTCCTGCACTGCGGCTTCGATCCAGCTCCCGGCGAGCTGAAGAAAAAGGGGCACCTGTTCTCCGTCATCCTCAAACCCGATGGCTGGAGCGTGGTCGAACACAACGACAAGTCCGACCCGAAGTCCAAGACCAAGGTGCTGGCCAACGAGAAAATCACCCTCGACCCCGAGAAGACTTACAGCATTGCGATCGAGACGCGCGGCGACCGAGTGGTCGCTCACATCGCCGGCATCGGCTCGATCGAAGCAACCTCACAGGATTTTCACGTCAAGAAACCAGGCCTGGTCTTCCGCGTCGCTGGCGACGAAAAGGGAGTTGCCAGTCTGGATAACGTCCGCGTGTGGGAGCTGAAGTAAGGGCTCGGTCGCAACCCGAACGCGTCAGCGAGGGCGATGATCACAGCGGTTTTGAGTTGTCTTGTTGCTACTTTCTAGCTGCTCCACTGCGGCTTTAGTGCTTCTGCCCAGAAGGGACCTGCTTTGGGCCTGGAGCTTTGCCGAGCTGAGTCGTTTGGTATTCTGTCGATCGAGGCGCAATTGGTAACGCTGCCCCCCCAACCCCCTCTCCCCGAAGCGGGGCGAGGGGGAGACGGAGTCAGACGCGGCCCCTCGCCGAAGAGGGGCGAGGGGGAGACAGAATCTGAGGTAGACGTGCGGGTGAGGCGAAGCGGTAGCGAGAGAGTTGATCAGCCAGCATTCTTTCGCGAACACTCAAGGATGAAATACTCTCGACCGCGGAAGGCTGAGGGGGTAACGCCGGCACGCGTTCTCTCTCGCTAGCGCTTCGCACTCACCAGACATTTTCTCAGGCAGGCTTCTCTCTCAGGCAGGCTTCTCTCTCGGGCAGGCTTCTCTCTCGGGCAGGCTGGGCGCTACCAGGTTTGGTCGGCTGGCCAAATAGATGCCAGCCACGCCGATAGTGGCTAGCCGTTATCGGCCAGTTGCCAGGTGAAAATCAGCTGGCCGTCAGCCGACCAGCGCACGGCGCTTTCGCCACTGGCCAGCGCCCGCTCGATCGCATCGTAAATCGCTTCGGTCTCGCTGCCGTTTTGCCCGAGCTGCGTCGCATAACAGTCGACAAGCCGCCCGTTCCTGACGAAACCACTGCCAGCCCAAGTCGAGTTGCGGAAAATGTCAATCGAGACCGCTCCCCGGCTTCGCACGGCCAAGTCCAGCCGGCGATGGGTGCTGCGATCGGTACCGAAATGAGTGGCGGCGTTCATTACGTCGAGTCCCACTTGAAATCACTTAACCAGCAAACGTCAAAAATTTGGCACTTACGTGCGGGCTGCCATAGTTAGAGACGGAGGCCGCCGACAGAAAAATCACGCGGCGAGACATTTTCCCAAAAATATCCCCAGCCTCGCGAGGCACCCACTAGCAACGACGCCGGCCAACACCCAAAAGACAGAGGACGACGGCGTGCGCAGCACGGAGAGAATGCCGGCCGAGGGCTTAGAAAGCCGGCCGGGACTTAGGAAGTCCAGCGGTGAGCGGGAAAGCCAGACGAGGTCTTCGAAAGTCGGGGGAACTTAGCCCTCGTCCTTTAGTCCCAGGCGGCTGAGCCACTTGCGATTGCGCGCGTCGCCAGGCTTCGCACCGACGGCGTCGGGCTCGCGGGCCGCGGCGGCTGCGGCGCTGGCTAGCTGGAGCTCTTGCTCGAGCTGCTGCTTCTGCTCTTCCAAATGCAGGCGTTCGCGAGCCAGGTTCGCTCGCTCCATG
>JBQCJB010000975.1:0-6371 GCA_051953155.1 Aureliella sp.
TATCGAGCTTCGCCGGCGCCTCGGCAGTCGTCATGCTCCCGATCGTTTGGGACAACTTGGACGTCTTGCAGTTGGTTCCATTGTGGGGCAGTTTGCTGACGTTGCATGCCCTGCTCCGCGTCGCGCGGCTTCCGACGGCGGCTCGAGGCCTGGCAGTCGGGATCGCCGGTGCCTGCACATTTTTTACCAGCGTTCATCACGGTCTATTTCTAATCGTCAGCCTCTTGCCGGCGTGCCTCTGGCTCTTGCCCGGTTCACTCCGCCGGCAGCATTTGGCCGCTATCGCCACTGCAGTATTGGGCTTCTCCGTCCTGACGGCACCGCTGCTAGTGCCCATGGCCCGGGTTCACCAACAGCAGAATTTCGAGCGCTCGCCAGCCACTCAGGCCAGCCTTTCTGCCACGCCGATCGATTGGTTGCAAGTGCCGGCGCGCGCGTGGGTCGGGCTCGGGCCGAAGTCGCTCGACGCGCGACCGCTCAATCCTGGGATCGCGCGCTGTGGCTTGGCGGCGTTGGCGGCGGGGCTCGCCTTGCGGGCTCGGCGGTCGAGCAGGCGGCGAAGGCAGGTGCTGTTCCTCTTTACATTCGCCGTCGTCGCAAGCGGCTTGTCGTTGGGAACTCATCTGGCGATCGGGCCATGGAAGTTGTGGCCGCTGCTTGCGCAGCTGGTGCCGCCGCTGAGCGGCGCGCGGAGCCTCTTTCGCTTTGCCTATTTTGCTCAGCTGGCGATTGTGCTGCTGGCAGCGATCGGGGCCGACCGCTGCGCGCGCTCACTACGCGCGTTGGCCGGAGCCTCGGCAGTTTCGCCTGGTCGCGGCCGATTGGGTCGCTGGGCGCCAGTGATGTCGCTGGCCAGCGTTGCAAGCCTGGGGCTGGTACTCGCCGCTGAAGTACCGCCGCCCGCCGTGCGGTTGATCGCCGTGCCGGACCTCAGGACTCGACCGGACTGGGTAGAGTTTTTAATTCATCAGCCAGACGGTCCGATCCTTTGCCTGCCGTTTGCCGAAGGCTTTTCCGAAGCCGCTTTCGAACGCACTACCAGGTGGATGCTCTGGGCGGTTGTGCATGGCCGCCCGCTGGTCAACGGCTACTCGGGGTTCTTCCCGGCCAGTTGGTACACGAACGTCGAGCGCTTGGGTGGCCAGTTCGACGTTGAAAAAGATGCACGCTTTCTGGCGGACCTGGGCGTGACGGCAATCGTGGTCGATACGCGAGCTGGTGGGCGAATCGAGTGGCCGAGCACATCGCGGCAAGTCGGCGGCGTCGATATGACGAAAGTCTTCGCCGACGAAGCGGGCTTCGAGATTTGGCGCGTGAACCGTTCGCCTTAGAGCTACCGCACGGCTGTGCGGACGCTTACGGCGTTTCGATGTCGAAGATGACCGCGCCGACTTCGTAGCAGTAGTCCGCGATCTTCCGACAGCGGACCACGCGAGCGCTCAAACGGCGACGGTGTAATTCGAGAGCAAACGTCTCGGTTGGCCACATTTGTTGGTGGGCCAGAATGCTGATACCGGTGCGTGAAAGATCCTTGACGAGCACCCGCGCAGCGGTTTGACCGCGGCGAACGAATGGCGGCAGAAACAGACTGGTGATGACCGACTCACAGCGCACGCGCACCCGAGCATTGCACCGCTTTTCGCTGTGCGTCGTCGGCGCATAGCCCGCTTCGCGAAAGAAACCGGCCATCTCTGGCGGCAGGCGCACCAGCAGCGGGAGAGCGTCTCCCGGCTCGGCGCTTAGACAGACATTAGTTGGAGCCAGCACGAGAGCATCTCCTTGTCAAACTCTGTTCCGCTGCCGCGTTGCAGAATGACCTGGGCTGTTTGGTGGCTGAGCGCCTGACGGTAGGGACGGACCGAGGTCAGGGCTTCGTAAACGTCGACGATCGCGCACAGACGTCCCCAAGGGTGGATTTCCTCATGCCGGCAACCGACCGGATACCCCGAGCCGTTGCAGCGTTCATGATGCTGGTAGATCATCATCAATTGGCCGACCGACAAGTCGCTGCGTTCGGCCACGCGCTCGAGGCCACGCGTCGGGTGCTTGCGGATCTCGGCCATCTCGTCTTCGGCCAGCTTGCCAGGTTTGTTCAAGATGCGATCGTTGATGTCCAGCTTGCCAAGGTCATGCAACAGTCCGCCGACGGCCAGCTGTTCAAGTTCCGCTTCCGGGTATCCGAGCGCGCGGCCGAGCAACACCGCATACGCAGCCACATTGGCCGAATGCGTGAACGTGCCGTAATCATGGTGCAGTACCCGCGACAGTTCCTCGAGTACCACCGGCTCGCGGCCGAGCACTTTGGCGGTAGCGCTGCCGAAGGTCTGGCAGGTTTCGACGATCGACTCGGTCGTCCCGGTGGCGAACTGTTGCTTCAAGACGTCGCGAATGACTTCGCTGATAACCGACGCGCGATCGACGGTCGGTCGGTCTTGATCGGCCAGCAGGTCCTGCCAGGTCTCGCGCAGATAGGTTTGGTATTTCTCACGATCATCCGGATGGATGTACAGTTTGGTGACGCCTTCGCCCTGCAAGCGTTCGACGTGTTCGATGTCGATCGCGTTGTCCGCGGCGCAGAACAGCAGCGGTGCTTCGTTAGGTTTTGCGCACAGATAGATATCGACGCCAGGTGCAGAAGCCTGCGTCAACATCGATATGCTCACGGGCAACAGCCCATCCCAACATTGTTCTAGCGCGACCGGCATCATGGCGTCCTATGGCGATTGCAATTCCCCCACCTGCCCTTCCGGCGGAAGGTCCGGGAAACGTAAAAACCTACGTTCTCGCCAAATAGACAATCGCTGGGACTAGCCGAACATTTGACAACAAGTCGCAACCCCCATTCCTGTAAATCCTGCTGTTGGGATTGCAACGGTTTTTCAATGCATCGAGCTGCATTGCGACGCGCGGCAGAGGCGCGCGCAGCATAAATCGCACTGCTGCGATCGAGCGTTGGGTGACGCGTTACAGGCCGAGCAGTTGTCGGGCGTTGTCGCGCTCGATCTTGGCCGCGACTTCCGCCGGCAGGCCGAGAGATTTTTCCAGCAAGTCGAACTGCGGCACAGCCTGTCCGGGCGAGAGGAAATCGGTTCCGAACATGACTCGATCCTGGCGTCGGATCAGAAACTGGCGACCGAAGTCGAGATCGCGCTGCACGGCGCCCGCGCCGCTGCCGGCCGAGAGATCGGCGTAAAGGTTCGGGAACTTGTCCATCAGCGCATCCATAGCGCCGCCGGGTGCTACCGGGCCTTTCGGGTAACCACCCAGATCCTTTGCCGTCACGCCCCCCGCGATCGACGCCCACCAGCCCGGACCGTGCCCGATAAACTTGCACTCGGGAAACGCAGCCAGCGCTTTAGCCAGGCCGGGCAGGCCTGGCTGGTCGGTGTTGCGGAGATTGTCCAAGTGGAACAGCACCGGCAATTTGAGTTCCGCACACGCTTCATACAGCCGCATGTTCCGCGCGTCGTCGATCGCCACTCCAGGCTTGTGCTCGCCAAAGCCTTTCGCGCCAGCCTCGACATAGCGCTCGAGCATTTTGACCAGCCCCTTCACGCCGCCGTTGTACGACGTTCGCGGATCGACGCAGCAGAAGGGAATCAGACGCTCGCGATACGGCTGGGTCTGGGCCAGCACGAATTCATTGGTCAGTAAGAAACTGGAGGACTCGGGCGAGACCAGCGGCAGAACCACGGCCTGGGCGATCGAGTGCGCGTCCATCCACCGCAGCAATTCCTCAGCGCTGAGGGGCTGAGTCGTGTTCCACGTCTGCCCCAGATGCGTATGCATGTCGACGAAGCGGCCTGGCGGATAGCTCCGACCACTTGCCGCCGAAGTCGAGTCATTTTGCTCGGCTTGGGCGCGTTGCCCGAGCAGACTGGCGGCCAAAGCCGCTGTCGAAACGCTTGCTACAAACTGCCGTCGTTGCATGCTGGATCCCCTCGCTGGTCAACTTCGAACAGGCTGCTCGCCAGAGGCCGGCTGCTGACTGGCGCTTCAGGCATGGCTGGCTTGTCGCCGATGCCGATGCCTCGACTAATCCTCGGCGCCGGTCGCCGTGTAGTCGCGGAAGGCTTTCAGCAATTTCATCGTGATGGCTCCGGGGCGGCCGCTGCCGACGGTGCGTCCGTCCAAGCTGATCACCGGCACGATCTCCGCGCCAGTGCCAGTCAAAAAGATTTCATCCGCCGTGTAGAGATCGAACAGCGTCATGTTGGTCTGCTCGATCTTCAGCCCTTGTTCGGATGCCAGCTGGATGATCGTGTTGCGGGTGACCCCTTCGAGAATGCCGCACGAAACGTCGGGCGTGCGGATGTGAACATCGCCCGCGGGGGATGTGTTGACTGCGAAAACGTTTTCACCGACGCACTCGCTGACGAATCCCTGGTCGTTCAGCAGCAGAGCTTCGTCCGCTCCGGAACGCAGGGCTTCAAGCTTGGCCATCATATTCGGCAGGTAGTTCAGCGTCTTGGCGCGGCTGCTGAGCGTGGCCGGATTCTTTTGACGCACCGACGAGGTCATGAGCGTAATGCCTGCGTTGACCTTCTCTTCTGGATAGACGGCCAGTTTGTCGACGATGACGATCAGCGAGGACGATTCGCACTGCTTCGGATTGACGCCCAGCGGTCCGACGCCGCGCGTGACGACCAGGCGAATGTAGGCATCGGCCATGCCCGAGCGCCGCACGGTTTCGCGCACGATGGCGTCGATTTCCTCAATCGAGCGGCGGAGGTTCAGATCGATGAACCGCGCCGACTGGACCAGTCGCACCAAATGGCTCTTGAGTTTGAAAATGCGCCCCGAGTAGACGCGAATCCCCTCGAACACGCCGTCGCCGTAGAGCAAGCCATGGTCGAAAACGCTGATCTTCGCGTCGGCGTGTGAAGAATACTGACCGTCGATGTAGACAACGCCGCTCATAGGTTGGTTCGATTCTCTTTCGGTCCGCGCCCGTGCCAATTCCCGGCTCAAACGCCGGTGCTTCAGGGGAAATAGCGTAACCAGAATCGGGTCGGCGAGCAACCCAAAGCGGCCGCCGCGCACCTGGCGGGACGAGGGCACGCTGGCGTCGCTCAGTGGCGGCAGGCGATGGCTTCAGTCATAATCGATCGCCTCACTTCGGCCTTCGGGCCCCCTGCCCTGGGCGCTGACTGCTAAGCTTTCCGGTAACTCACCATCGATCCGTCCCAATAGGAGACCACACCTCATGCGTTTCGTCCTCAGTCTCTGTTTAGTCGCTTTTGCCGCCACCTGCTGCCGACCGCTGATTGCGGAGGATGCACCGAAGACGGCGCCGGCGGAAAGCGGGCAAATGCGCCAGCTCTTCAATGGCAAAGATCTGTCCGGTTGGGACGGCGATCCGCGATTGTGGAGCGTCAAAGATGGCGTGATCCACGGCGAAACGACTGCTGAAAATCCGGCCAACGGCAATACCTTCCTGATTTGGCAGGATGGCAAACTGAAGGATTTCGAACTGCGGCTGTCGTTCCGCTGCAATGCGACCAACAACTCGGGCATCCAGTACCGTTCCAAGCACATCACCGAAGGCAATGTGCGGAACAAGTGGGTGGTCCGCGGCTACCAACATGAACTTCGCAACGAAGTCGATTTCCCGAACACCTCCAGCTTCATCTATGACGAAGGTGGCAAACGCGGCCGCATTTGCCAGGTCGGCGAAAAGGTCGTGTGGGACAAGGATGGCAAGAAGACGCTGGCCACCGACTTGATCGACCAGGCCGGTTTCAAAAAACTGTTCAAGCTCGACGATTGGAACGATGTGGTCATCATCGCCAAAGGCAACCACATCAATCACTATCTCAACAACCAGCTGATCCTCGACTTCACCGACAACGATCCTCAGTTGGCCCTCACCGAGGGAGTGCTCGCCCTGCAATTGCATGCCGGCAAACCGATGTGGGCTGAGTTCAAGAACATCCGCCTGAAGGAACTGAAGTAGTCGGCTGACCGCCACGGCAGACGCTGCCTGTGGCCTGTAGCGCGTTACGGCGGCGAGTCTGCGACGCAATCCACAACCGGAGCATTGGCGATGATGGTCAGTTGTCGAACCTGGGCACTGCTCGTGTGTTGGATTTGCGGACTTGCCGGTTCGGCTGCGGGCCAGTGGAATGTGCTGCTGGTCACTGCCGACGACATGAACGGCGACTCCTCGGGCTGGATGGGGAGTCGCTTGAATGCCACGCCCAACCTGGATGCGTTCGCCGCGTCGGCACATCGCTTCGTCAATAACCACGTCTCGGTCCCGATCTGCCAGCCCTCGCGTTCGGCGTTGATGACCAGCCGCGTGCCGCATCGCAGCGGCGCACTGGGATTCAATCCCGTTCGCGTCGGGACGCCGACGCTGGTCACGCGTC
>JBQCJB010000976.1:0-7432 GCA_051953155.1 Aureliella sp.
CGAGGCCGTATTCAAATACCATCGCTGGATCGAATCGGCGCTGCGCGAGAATATGCCCTACGACCAGTTTGCTCGCGAGCTCTTGGCCTCGTCGGGCAGCACGCTGGCCAATCCGCCAGCCAACTTTTATCGAACCGCAGCGGACATGCACGAATGTGTCGAAACATTTTCTCAGCTGTTCTTGGGCGCCCGGCTGCAATGCGCCAAGTGCCACAACCATCCTTTCGAGCGTTGGACGCAGGATAACTACTACGGCCTGGCAGCCTTCTTTGACCGCGTGCAGCGCAAGAAGACGGCGCGGCCTGGCGAGATGTTCGTGTGGGTCAGTGACTCTGGCGAAGTCGTTCAACCCCGGACCGGCCAAACGATGAAGCCCTGGCTACCTGGTGCCGGCTCGCAGGAGATTGAAAACGCCGCCGATCGTCGCGAAGTATTAGTCAAGTGGCTGACCGAACGGAGCAATCCCTACCTGGCCAAGATCGAAGTCAACCGCATCTGGGGTGAACTGTTTGCCCGGGGCATCGTCGACCCGATCGACGACTTTCGCGATTCGAATCCTCCGTCCAATTCCGAACTGCTCGATTGGTTGGCCGAACAATTCGTCAGCAGCGGTTTCGATCGCAAACATATTCTGCGTACGATCCTCAACAGCCGGACTTATCAGGCCAGCTATCGAGCCTCGGAGAGCAACAGCGAAGACCAGCTCTACTTTTCGCACCAAGAGCCACGTCTTCTTAGCGCGGAGCAATTGCTCGACGCGATCAATCAAGTCACCGGGATCAAGGATCCGCTCGGTACGCTGCCCGAGGATGTTCGAGCAACGCAGTTGCCTGCTCCTGATCTGGTCAAGCTGGACTTCCTGAAAGTCTTCGGCCAACCCGAACGCTCGACGGTATGCGCTTGCGAACGCTCCTCGGAGTCGAACCTCGGAATGGCGATCGAGTTTTTCAACGGCCCGTTTTTGCATCAAAAACTGCGGAGCGACAAGAACCGTTTTCGCGTGGCAATCGCTGCAGGAAAATCCGACCAGGAAATCGTTACCGAGCTGTACCTGGCGGCCGTCTGCCGACCGCCATCGCCCGGCGAACTGGAGATCGCTGTCAAGCAGATAGCCCTGCGCGGCGAGCGGCCGGCGGGGTTTGAAGACATTTGTTGGGCTCTGCTCAATACCGACGAGTTCCTCTTCCAACATTGATCAGCCGAGTTTCGATCGCCCCGATTGTCCAGTTACTCGCCCGCCCGTTGACCACCCGAACTACGGTAGAACGCGTCATGCGCATCCAACAGCCAGTTGTGCTCTTGCTCAGCCTCATTGCGGTAACGTGCGGACTGGCGCGGAGCGTGGTGGCAACCGGACCGGTCAGCTTCCGCAACGAAATTGCGCCGCTGTTGCTAGAGCACTGCACATCTTGCCACGGCCCCAAAAAGGCCGAAGGGGGTTATCGGCTCGACTCCTTCGCTCAAATGTCCCAAGCCGGTGATTCGGGAATCGATCCCTTGCGCGCCGACGCTGAAGAAGAGATTAGCGAACTCGTACGCAGGCTCACGACAGAAGAGGAAACCGAACGCATGCCTGCGCAGCGCCCGGCCCTGCCAGGCCCGGTCATCGAGTTGGTTCGCCGCTGGCAGTCCGAGGGGAGCAAGTTTGATGGCGACAACCCTGGGTCTCCCATCTTCGATCTGATTCCCGATCGCGTCTACGAGCCCGCCCCGAAGGAATATGCGTCTCCTATTCCGATCACGGCCGTCAGCCTGACCAGCGACGGTGGGCAGGTCATCGCCAGCGGCTATCACGAACTGACGCTCTGGGATGCCGAGACGGGCGAACTGGTTCGACGGATCGGCAACTTGCCCGAGCGGATTCTCGCGCTCGACTGGAGCGCGGATGGAAAACTACTGGCCGTCGCGGGCGGATCGCCAGGACACATCGGTGAAGTGCGGCTGGTCGACTGGGCGAGCGGCGACGTATTCCGCTGCTTGGCTCGCTCGACCGATGTCATTCCCGCGGTCCGCTTTCAGCCCGGAGGGAAACTGCTCGCGACCGGTCACGCCGACGGCACGGTACGTTGGTTCGATACGCAGACCTGGAGACTCGCGCGGACGCTGAGCAGCCATGCCGACAGCGTCAGCGACCTCCGCTGGAGCCATGACGGCCACAAGTTGGCCTCCGCCAGTCGCGACAAGACGGCCAAAATTTTCGACGCGGAAAGCGGCGAACTGCTGGCGACCTACTCTGGTCATGGCGAGCCGGTCACCGGTGTTTGCTTCGTTGAAGGGGACAAAGAAGTGTCAACTGTCGGCGGCGACCGCAAAGCGCACCGCTGGCAAATCGATGGAGCCAAGGCAGTCGGCAAAGTTGATTTGCCCGCGGCGGCCGTGCGTTTGAATTCCGATGGCGCCCAGGCTTGGATTGGACTGACCGACCACGCGGTCCAGCAGCTGGAATTGCCGACGAGCAAGTTGCAGCGCAAGCTCGCCGGGCATTCGGCTTGGGTTACCGCCATCAGCATCCATCCCCAGTCGCGACGACTGGTAAGTGGTTCGCTGGACGGTGAAATTCGCGTGTGGAACTTGGACGACGGTCAAAGCCTGCGAGCGTGGATTGCCGCACCTGGCACGTCGGGCGAAAATAAACTGTAGCGGTTCGGTCGGCCTTGCCGATAAACCTGACAGCCACTGGGGGGTGGTCTACGAGAGATGCGTGTCAAGGCACGTAGACTGGCGAATCACGAGAGTTCTCGATCGTGCGTGTCGCCGTACACGAATTTGCCGTGCAACTTAATTGCCTTCCACAACCTCCCACCTCTCGGCCGCGCCGCCGACGCTTGGCGCTGGCCCCGCGTTCATTCGCTGGCGAAGTCGTGCTGCGCAGTCTGACGACTGCATGCGCAGCGGTCATGTGCCTGCTTGCCACCGGCTGCAGCCTCCTGCCCGACATCAAGCACAAGCCGCAGTACTTCAATCCTTTTCCGCAGATCCGCACCGTAGCCGTGCTTCCCTTTGTTAACCAGAGTGAAGAACCCACGCTATCGGCCGAGCGAGTGACGCTGGCCTATATCGACGAACTGCAATCGATTCCCGGCTTCGAAGTCCTGCCGATGGGAGTCGTCAAAGCCAAGCTGGAAGAATATCCAGCTCCGCTGGCGTGCGGCGAAGATTTTCAAGCGTTCGCCCGCGCTCTCGGCGTCGACGCGGTGCTGCTCGGATCGGTTGTCGACTACTCCCCCTATTACCCGCCGCGGCTGAGCATGAAGGTCAACTGGTATGCAGCCAATCCAGGCTTCCATCCGGTGCTGCCTGGCTATGGATTGCCTTGGGGGACCGAGGATGAGAAGAAGATCCCGCGTTGGGTGCACCATGAGGCCCAGCGAACGTTGGCGGCGGAGCAGTTGAAGACGCAAACACCTCAGCTGGGTCCGCCTGCGCCGCTACCCGATCCGGTGAACGGCCTGCCCGAACCGATCCCTGCCGATGCGGGTGAAGCCGAGAGTGAGTCCGAGGATCGATTGCCCTTCGATAGCACGGGCGACGCGGAATTGGTGCGTCCCACCTCCGTGACCGAAGCCATCGCGCTGGAGGGCGATGCAGTCGCAACGACCGGGACAAGTCTGCCACCGCTAGCCGTGGAAACGCCTGGGCAAACCCTGCCAGCAGATTGGCCCGACGCGCGCGGCTTTGTTCCCGATCCTCCGCAAGCTAACCCTCCACCACTGACGCCACAACACGAGCCCATCATTAGCCACATGCGCAACTATAACGGTCATGACGAAGATTTTACGCAGCGTCTCGAGGACTACTTTTACTTCCGCGACGATGCTCGCTACGGAGGCTGGCAAGCCTATCTCCAACGGAGCGAAGACTTTATACGAGTCTGTTGCCATTTCCACATCACGGAAACGCTCGCTTGCCGCGGCGGCGAAGATGAAAGCCGCTTGATCTTTCGCTGGCCGATAGACCGATACCAGCGATAGTGCGTGCCACGTCAAAAACCCTTGTTTTCACTGGGTTTATGACATTATCAGGCCGCACAAGCGCTACGGCTGGTCATCATCGGAAAGGTCGCAGTCAACCGTTCCAGACGCGCGGTTGCACTCGGTGACAATCTCTGCATGTGCCCAGCTGCAGCGTTGAACGGCGATTTGGATGTCGCCGCCCCTCAGTTATCCAAGAGCAAACGGTTACCGGCTCGAGACAGACCTGGTAAGCGCGGCGCGACCCACGCCCGCTTGGCCGCATGAAGAAGGCTGTCGCGTCGCGCGGGACCTGGACAAGGCTGGATTGCATGCTCCCAGGGAGGAATTTCAGCATGAGCAAAGAAATCAATGTGCTCGCCATGGTCAAAGGCGAAGAGCGTTACATCTTTTTGTACGACGATGATCATCGCACCGAAACCTTGCGGATGCTCGGACGCTACGCGGCAGATCCGCAGTTGAGCTTCACCTGGTACGACGCCGCCGTGCTGAGCAAGAAAATTCGCGAGACGGCCGCAGCGGTCGAAGCGGGTCATCTGCCAGCCAGCCCTCTCCACCAGCCTAAGCCCGAACGCATCGTCGCACCGCGTTTCACGCTGCCTCAATGAACCGCCGGGCTGGCATCGGTCGCTGCAAAGGAGTGTCAACGTGCGCAGTGAGATCACGCAATTTCTGCGTTACCTGGACGCTGAACGGAATGCTTCGGAACTGACGATCAAGTCCTACCGCGAGGACCTGCTCGATTTGTCCGACTTCCTGGCAGAGCAGTTGGGGGGCGACCGACCGCCGGGAGACATCACCCCGCGCGACCTGCGCGGCTACCTGGCCGCACTGCATGAGGCCGGATATGCGCGGACCAGCATTTCCCGCAAGCTGGCGTCGCTGCGCAGTTTTTATCGCTTTGCGCAGCGGCGCGCCATGACGGACACCAATCCGGCGAAACCGCTCCGCAACCCGCGCGGCACCCGCAAGCTGCCACACTTTCTGACCAGCGATGAAATCTTGACGCTGCTCGACGCGCCACCCAAGCGGGACACGCAGGGCCTGCGCGACACCGCCATCCTCGAGACGATGTATTCGGCAGGGCTCCGCGTCAGCGAAGTGGTCGGCCTAAACGAAGGAGACCTGGACCTGAGCGAGGGCATCGCACGCGTGCGCGGCAAGGGACGCAAGGAACGGCTCAGCCCGCTGGGGCGCTACGCCGTCGACGCGCTGCGAGCTTACCTGCCCAAGCGCACCTTGGCGAACAAGGAACCCCGCGGCCGCGAAGCGCCTGTCTTCGTCAATCGCTTCGGCAGTCGGCTGACGACGCGCAGCGTGGCGCGCATGCTGGAAAAATATCTCAAACTCTCAGGTCTCGACCTGCGCACGACGCCGCATACGCTGCGGCATAGTTTTGCGACCCACCTCCTGGACCGCGGTGCAGATATTCGCAGCGTTCAAGAGTTGCTCGGTCACAAGAGCCTGGTGACGACGCAGATCTATACGCACCTTTCGACGGCCAATCTCCGCGAGGTGTACAACCGGGCTCATCCGCGGGCGGCGCGGTAAGCTCCGCCTGTCTGCGATGCGTAGGAGCTGGCGCCCGCTCATAAAAAAAACGCCCGGCTCGTCGACGAGCCGGGCGCCTGGGTCTCTTTATGTTTGGCCAGGTTGTGTTTGGCCAGTCTGGGCTTGAGCCTGCGGGACTCGGCCCAGAGCTATTAAGCGGCCAGGCGAGCGACTCCGGTGCGCATCTGGATGGCTTCGATGAACTCTTCGAAGAGGCGGATGTCCAGGGCGCTCGCCGCGGCGCACTCGGGATGGAACTGCGTGCCCAATGCGAACCAGTCGATCATTTCGCTCTCGATCGCTTCGATGACGCCGTCCTGGCATCGAGCGGTCACGCGGAAGCCTTGCGCCAACTGGTCGATCGCCATGTGATGGCGGCTGGTGACGCGAATTTCGCCTTCGCCGTAGACGCGGCCGACCAGCGAATCGGATTCGACAACCAGCGAATGGCGGTGGTTGGGGTCGTGGGCATCGCGGTGGGGCAGAGCGGTCGGCAAGTCTTCGGGAATGTGCAGGAAAAGATTGCCGCCGCAGACGACGTTCAGCAACTGCATCCCGGCGCCGATGCCGAAGACGGGAATGCGGCGTTCGAACAATTCGTGAGCCAGTCGACGGTCGAAGCGCTCGCGGCGCGCTTCCATGGGTTTGACCGAAGCGTGCAACATAAAGCCGTCGTTGCGCGGGTCGAGGTCGGCTCCGCCGATCAGGACAAATCCGTCGACGCGATCCATAACTGCCGCCAGAGAAGCATCATCGGCCAACGGTGGCACAACCACCGGAATCCCTCCCGCAGCTGCGATTGCATCGTAGTAGCCGGCGGCTACGTAGGAGAAAGCAGGCTGGTTGTGCGCCGCGGCGCGATAGTCGGCATTCAAACCAATGAGTGGTCGAAAGGTCATCTGCGAATCCTCATCACATCGAGACCCATTACGAATCGTTCCCGGTCACTGAGAACGGAGAGCCCATCTGAAACAGCGTCGACATTAGTGAAGCGAGTCTGCCGAGCTTTGGCCCGAAGAGGTTGGCGAGTGACGCGATACGTCGCGTCGAGAGTTTGCTTTCCCTGCAATTACTTGTCGCGTATCTGCCTGCCGCGGTCATATCATCCAGATAATCGATTCGCCGCCGGCTCAAGCCCCTAATACGCATCCAAGCAACATGTCGTTTGCCTTGGCTACCGCACAATCCCTAGTGCACTAGTCGTGTATCTCCTTCTTGTATCCCCCTGTAAATTATCCGTTGCAGGCGCGTGCAACTGCACGATGGACAAGAGAATACAAACGCGATCTTAACATGCAACTCAATCACCACATCTTGGCCAGCCGCCCAATGCTGTCGCACCATCTAGTGCAAGCATTAGAAACGCACCGAGCCAACCTGCAAAATCCAAGCTCCCCCTCGCCCCGCTTCAGGAAGAGACCGTGACCGAAAACCGGGCTCCCCCTCGCCCCGCTTCGGGGAGAGGGGGCTGGGGGGTGAGGGGCAGCATTACCAAAAGCGCTTCAACCGACTCGCAGAAGCACCTAGCGCTAAAGAATCGCCGCGAACGTGCGTACAGTGCGAGTCGATGAAACAAACGCCGCGCCACGGCGTAAAACTTACTTGGCGCGGGGCTTGGGGTCGATGGAGACCGGTTGATAGTGGCCCAGGTCGGGGGCTGGGGTGCGGACGCCTTGCTCGGGGACGTCACGGCCGCTGGTCCAGACGATCCCGTTCATGATCAACGTCCGCAAGTCCTCTTGCCGCCAGTTCCGATAGAAGTGCGGCATGACGATGCCAAACCCGCGACCGCCGTCGGGACGCTCGACCGCCCAAGCCACGATCTCCCGGTGCGGATTTTCAGGTGGCAGCATCGACACGGCGATTGGCGTGACGTTGACGGCCAGACGATTGCCGTCCTTGCCGAAGTA
>JBQCJB010000977.1:0-4326 GCA_051953155.1 Aureliella sp.
CGAGGTTCTCGCGACGCTCGAAAAAGTGCTGGCGCTCCAGCCGGATCACCCTCTGGCTCTTCATCTCTATGTCCACGCGTTAGAAGCCTCGCCGTACCCCGAGCGAGCCGCCTTGGCCGCCGAGCGCCTTCGCGATTTGCAGCCTGCTCTCGGGCACATGGTCCACATGCCCTCGCATATCGATGTTCGCTTGGGCCAGTGGCAGCGCGCCATCGAAGCCAACGAGCGCTCGATCCGCGCCGACGCCGCGTATCGCGAGCTGTCGCCCGAGCAGGATTTTTTCCGTTTGTACATGGCTCATAATCATCACATGTTAGCCTTTGCGGCAATGATGTCCGGCAGGGAAAAACGTGCTACCGACGCGATCTCGCAGATGCTCAGCGAGATTCCGGCGGCCTGGTTGGAAAAGAACGCCGTCATGGCCGATGGTATGTTCGCGATGCCCTACGAGGTCCACCTGCGCTTCGGACGCTGGGATGCCATGTTGGCCGAGCCTGAACCAGCCGCCAATTTGCCGATCGCTCGGACGTTTCGCCACTTTGCACGAGGCGTGGCCTTCGCCGCCAAGGATCGAGTGGCCGACGCGCGTGCCGAGCAGCAGGCGTTTGCCAGCGCGCGGGCTGCGCTGCCGGAAAAGGCCATGTTCGTCATGAATCCGGCGGCTAAGGTTTTGGCCGTGGCGGAAGCGATGCTAGAAGGCGAAATCCTCTACCGCGAGAAACGGGTCGAGGAAGCGGTGGCGGCCCTCGAGAAGGCGGTCCGTCGCGAAGAAGAACTGCGGTACATCGAGCCGCCCGACTGGATCCAACCGGTGCGGCATGTCCTCGGGGCCACGCTGATGGACGCCGGCCGTCCGGTCGAAGCGGAAAGGGTTTACCGGTACGATCTCGTGCGCCATCCGCACAACGGATGGTCGCTGCATGGCCTCTGGCAAAGCTTGGCTGCGCAAGGCAAAACCGACGAAGCGGCTGCAGCCCGCGCCCTCTTCACCCAGGCCTGGAAGGGCGCCGACGTGGTGCTGACCTCATCGTGCTTCTGCCTGCCCGGCAAGTGAACGCTCGCTTGCCGTACTGCGCATCTGCCGCGGCGGGTCTTGGCCGCGGCAGATCAGTCGGTAGGCTGGTCCGCAAATCAGTCGGCGTGATAGCCGCGCCACATCCATACCAGCGTGTCGGCTAGCGTCTGCTCGAAGACTTTGGCATCGCAGTGCCGGGTCGCGCGGCTGAATACGAAGCGGTAGTCGTAGCCTTTGGCTTTGAGAGCCGCGGCCGTGCGCTCGTTGGCCATCACCCAGTTGTGATACGTCTCTTCTGGATCTCGAGCTCGCAGGTCGTTCTCGGACACGTGCGTGAAGATACGCAACGGTTTTTTGTCGGAGTTCTCGATCAGCTTCATCCCCGAATGGTACTCCCACGCTCCGAGCGGGTAAGCGGCCTCTTCCGGCGCGTCGTCGTCCTGCTGGTCGACAAAGGTGCCCGAATAAGTGATCAAGCGGCGGAACAGATCGGGACGAAACCAGCCCATCGTCAAGGCTGCCGCGCCACCCGAACTGCAGCCCATCGCCCCGCGTCCCCACGGGTTGTCGGTGAAGGCGATATTCGGATAAGCAGCTTTGATTTCGGGGTTCTTGAGCACTGCCGGGAGCACTTCGTCGTTGATAAATCGAGCTAGTCGATCGGACATCGTGTCGTACTCCAGGCCGCGCTCGCTCCCTTTACCGTCGTTGCCCCCGTTTTCAACCGCGATGGCGATGAAGGCTGGCAACTGGCGGTTCGGGTCCTTGGATATCGTGAGGTTGTCCAGGGCGTTGCGGACCAAATTCAAGCGGCTCGGACCGTCGTGCATGACCAGGATCGGTGCCTTGGTGCCGTCTTTGTACGCGGCCGGGACGTAGACGAAGATTTTCCGCTCGGTGCGGACCGGCTTTTTAGGATCGAGCGTTTTGTCGTCGCCTGGAAAAATCTGGCTGTCGGCTAAACGCATCGAAAACTCAAAGAGTTTGCCCTTGGGATTGCCGCGGTCGTCCAGGTCGGGATCGAGTTTGTATTCCGGACCGACGACGAAGTTGCCATTGCCTTCGCTGCCAGGTTTTTCAGTGTACGGTTCGTCGGCCGATGCGGTCGACAGGGCGCAAGCGCACAGCAGGATTGCCAGAGAGCGACTGGTTGGGCGAGAAAGACGAACGAGCTGCAACATGGTGGACTCGCAGGGTTGGAAGGCGAAGTGGCGCGTCGGTCGCGGCAGACACTTGCCACGGCTCGACTCGCCCGTGAGGTCCGTCCAGTTTAACAGTAGGACAGCCGTCTCGGCTGTCTAGCTATCTGCTCGCGATAACCAAAGTAGGACAGCCCTCACGGCTGGCGAGCCATAAGTAGGACAGCCGTCTCGGCTGTCTAGCCAACCGCTCGCGGTAACCAAACCACGCCGTCCCTGACGGCTGCCGAGCCAAACCGCTCGAGCTCGCAACTCCTTCAAACGGCCCGACGAACAGTCCGGACATCAGTTGGCCTGATGATTGCTCGCGTCTGTCCTCCATGGCGAGATTTCGCATCTTGGCGAGCTGGACAACGCGTCGGTGGCTGCATGCGATTCGACTTGAGAAAGCAAAGGCAATAGTGCGATGAACTTGGTTTTACGCCGGCTGCTTGGCGATCCGCTGAACTGGCTCTTGGTGGCGGTGCCGATCGCGGCGGTGCTCGAGTGGCGAGAGGCTTCGGGCATCTGGATTTTCATCGCTTCGGCGGCGGCGATTGTTCCGATGGCCGGATTGATGGGGCGCGCGACCGAGAATCTGGCGGCGACGATGGGTGCGGCTGCCGGTGGGCTGCTGAATGCCACGTTCGGTAACGCGGCGGAACTGATCATCGGCATCATGGCCTTGCTCAAAGGACCGGCCATGTATCCGCTGGTCCGCGCCTCGATCACCGGATCGATCATGGGCAACATTCTGCTGGTTTTGGGAGTTTCGAGCCTGGTCGGCGGCCTCTATCACTCGCGGCAGGTCTTCAGTCGCGTCGCGGCCAGTATGGGAGCCACGCTATTGGCCCTGGCATCGATCGGTCTGCTCATGCCGACGGTCTATTTTTATCTGTTCCGCAACGGCGCCCAACTGACGACCGGCGAACTGCATACCGTGGAAAACCTGAGCGAGGAAATCGCGATCATCCTGGCCGTGATTTATATCTTGAGCCTGGTCTTCTCGCTCTGGACGCATCAGCATTTGTTCGGCGCGGGCGACGAGGCCGAGGAAGGCGAGGGGCCGGAGTGGGGCACGAAGACCTCGTTGGCTGTGCTCGTGGCGGCTACGGCGGGAGTGGCATGGATGAGCCATTTGCTGGTCGGAACGGTGGAAACTGCTGGCGAGGCCCTGGGACTGAACCAGGTGTTTTTGGGGGTGATCGTCGTCGCCATCGTCGCCAACGCGGCCGAGCATTCGACGGCCGTGTGGATGGCCAGCAAGAACAAGCTCGGCCTGAGCATGAGCATCGCCATCGGCAGCGGCATCCAGATCGCGCTGTTCGTGGCCCCGGTCTTGGTCTTCGCCAGCATGGCCATGGGAGCCCCCAAGCCGCTCGACCTGCACTTCACGCCGCTGGAGTTGATGTCGGTGATCATCGCCGTCGGAGTCTTGGCTCTGGTCGTACAGGTCGGTGAGAGCCACTGGATGGTCGGCGTCATGCTCCTGGGCGTCTACGTGATCATTGCCCTCGCCTTCTACCATCTCCCGTAAGGTGCCGCTGCCTTTCACCCCTCTCGTTCGAAGCGGGCCCAAGTAGGATAGCCGTCTCGGCTGTCCGTCTTCTGGTTCTGGTCAAGTAGGATAGCCGTCCCGGCTGTCCGTTTTCCGGTTTTGCGCGTCTTCGAAGCGGGCCTTCGAAGCGGCCCAAGGATCTTGGCGGAGTTTTGGGCAGTGGTGGCGGAATTAGTGGCGTAGCGGGCGCTGCTGGCGACGCGCAAATCGCCAGCTGCCACCCGAGCCGCGGCGTTCGGCCTGGGCTTCTGCCACGTGTGCGCCTAAAAAACGCTCCAGGTATGCGGCTTGCTTAAGTTCTGCCGAGCCATCAAAACATGCCCTCTTGGCATGCTTGCCCACTCGAACCCAGCTACGGAGCCCTTATGCCGAAGAACGGTAGGAAACCATGCGGCCGCCACGCGTTTACGCTCGTCGAACTGTTAGTGGTGATTGCGATCATCGGCATCCTCGTCGGTCTGCTGCTGCCAGCCGTCCAAGCGGCCCGAGAGGCGGCCCGGCGGATGTCGTGCAGCAACAACCTCAAGCAGATTGGACTGGCGACGCAGAACTACGAATCGACAACCAAACGCTTG
>JBQCJB010000978.1:0-3989 GCA_051953155.1 Aureliella sp.
CAAATGCATCGTCGTCAGCGTTCTCGCCCACATCTGGCTGCTGCTCTACGCGTCGGGCAGACCTCTGATCCTGCCGCAAGGTGACCCGCGCGGCGCCATGCAGTCGGTCGCCGTTTCGCTCGACGCATCGCGGCTCGAACCGGCCGGACCCGCCGCAGCTCTGCTCGAGCCGCCCGCTGATTCTTCGACCGATTCCCCTACCGATGCCGCGGCCGAGTCGGAATCTGCCCAGCCGGCCGCGCCGCCCCAGTTGGCTCCGTGGGAGCAGCCCGCGGCCAACGACCTGCTGGCGCGTCCCGACCTGTTCGCCGGTGCGCCGCAGCACGTTGACGAGTTCGCCGATCCGACCGATGAGCTGTCGAACCTATTGCCCGAGCCACTGCCGACGGCCGACCTGGCCAATCGTCAGCCCGAACTCTTTGAACCGGCACCGCTGCCTGAATTGCCCGCCGAACCAGCTCCGGTCCAGTCCCCCGCGCCCAAACTCGCCCAGTCGCCAGCGCCGGAGCCAAGTCCACTGCCAACTCCGCTACCAAGGCTGACGCCGACGCTGGCGCCGTCGCAATTGGTCCTGCCGCCGGCCAGCGGGCCAAGCCTGCAGACTGTCAGCTCGCAGCGCCGCGCGGTCGATCCGGCGACGCTGCCTGTCGAATACCAACTGCGGCAAGCGGCCGATCGGCTCGAACTGGCCCGACCCTTCGGCGCCGACCAGGACACCGAAGCCGCAGTCGCCGCGGCGCTGGCGTGGCTGGCCCGCGCGCAGTCGAGCGACGGGACGTGGATCGCCAAACAATTCGGCGCGGGCACCGAGACGTACGCCTTGGGCGAAGATCGCCGCGGCACCGGCGATCGCGCCGACACAGGGGTCACCGGCTTGGCCCTGCTGGCGTTCCTCTCCGGCGGCCATACGCATCTCGATGGCCAGTACCAGATGGTCGTCCAGCGCGGCCTGGAGAGCCTGCTGCGAGCCCAGATGCCATCGGGCGACCTCTCGGGGAAGAAGCAGATTGGCAACGATGCATCGGTCACCAACGCGCGGATGTACTGCCACGGCATCGCGACGCTCGCGCTGGCCGAGGCCTACGCGCTGACCCATGATGCGGCGATCCGCGAGGCGCTGGTTCGCGCCGTGCAGTATACGCTCGCTGCCCAGGACCCGCGCGGCGGCGGTTGGCGATACCGGCCCGGCGACGCGGGCGATCTGAGCCAATTTGGTTGGCAAGCCATGGCGCTGCGGAGCGCCGAGCGCTCGGGGCTCCGCATCGAACCGATCGTCAAGCAGCGCATGGCCGCGTTCCTCGGCAGCTGCGCCGCCGGCGCCTCCGGCGGCTTGGCGCGCTATCGGCCTCACGAAGGAGCTCCATCGGCGACGATGACGGCTGAGGCCCTCGCCTGCCGGCTGCTATTGAACCTCCGCGGTTCGGCGCAAGCCCAGCGCGAAGCCCGCGATGCCCTGATGGCGAACTTGCCCGGCAGCAGCCAAGAGAATGTCTATTACTGGTACTATGCGACGCTGGCCTTGTTCCAGTTGCAGGACGAGAGTTGGCAGCGATGGAATGTCGCCATGAAGACGCAGTTGCTGCGCACGCAGAAGCCTGCTTACGACGAAAACGGCGGCAGCTGGGATCCCGACCCGCTCTGGGGCGGCTACGGAGGACGCGTCTATTCGACCGCGATGAGCTGCATGTGCCTGGAAGTCTATTACCGCTACTTGCCGCTGTACAAGTAAGCTACATCGGCTCGCTCAAAACTTCCCCGGGCTCCGTTGGTTCGCCGCCAGAAAAATTGTCCTCCTGCGCGTGAGACGCTCCGCCGCCGGTGGCGTCCTTGAGTTAGGCTAAGGCGCTGGACAAATTCTTGCGGGGGGCAGGCTAAGGTGGTTTCACCGGACGAGCTATCGCGACTGTGGCACGCGCATGCGGCTCGCCTGCTGCTGATCGCCCGCGCGATCGGCGAACCGGCCGAGGACGCCGTCCAGGAAGCCTTTGTGCGGCTGGCCCAACAACAGGTCGCGCCGCACGAGCCTTTGGCCTGGATGGTGCGCGTCGTCCGCAACCAGTTGATCCAGTGGCATCGTTCAGGCGTGCGCCGCGATCGCCGCGATCAATCGGTCGCCGCCGACCGCAGCTGGTTCGATGCGATCGATCCCGCCGATCGGCTGGATGCCGACGAACTGACTCTGGAACTCAAGCGCTTGCCCGACCAGCAGCGAGAGATTGTCGTGCTGCATCTGTGGGGCGAGTTGTCCTTCGAGCAAATCGCCGAAACGGTCCAATTGAGCCGCGCGACGGCGCATCGCCGTTACGTCGAAGCGATCCACGCGCTGCGCAGTCGCTTCGACGGCGCCAGCCGCGACGGCTCGGAACGGGGAAGCCGGAAATCGAAAGAGCTGACATGAACGACCATTGGAATCCACAGGATGAATTTGCAGCCAAGCTGGCTCGAGTCTCGGCCGCCCGCGTTCGGCTCGATCCGCAGGTGGTCTTCTACCGAGCCGGTTATGAAGCGGCGATGGCCGAGAATCGCCGTCGTCTGCGGCGCGTCGGCAGCCTGACGGCGGCCGCTTCGCTGGCGGGCTTGTGCCTGGTGGCCACGCTGGCCTACCGCGCGGGCAACGCTGCGGCCACGCAAGCCTTGGCTGCCCAAGTTCCGACTACTTCGGCTAATCCCTCTGCTCCGGCTGCAGCTGGTCAGCCGAGCCACGCGGTTGCCCCTGCGATGCCTACGCCCCTTCGGGCTGCGCACGAGCGGCCGCAAACGGCGAGTGCAACCGAGGGGGAGATCGCGGCGGCGGCGGCGCGTGCGCCGGTGACCGATGCTTCGGCCGATCCTGCGGGCGATGCGGCGCCTGAGATGAGCGAACTGTCGGCCTGGTGGACCGCCTGGTTGCCGGTCGACCTCAGACCACTCGCACTCAGCCAGCAAACGCTCACCGGCGGCAACCTGGCGACGGGCCTGGTCGGGGCGCATTCGATCAAGCATCACTACGTAGGCGCTCGTCGATTCGATTCGTCTGCCAGCGATCCGGATCTTTCAGTCGTAGGGCCCGAAGCGGTGCCGCCGAACCTGCGGCTGCATCCGCGCGACTGGCAATCTTTTCTACCGCCGCTGTGATAGGCGGCTGGCAGTTGCAATGCGTTTCCTGTGTGCTTAGGCGAAGACACTCGCGTGCCTTTCCGTTGTTCGCGTGTGACACTGACGCACGCCCGTATCCAGTTCACTCTTGAGGAGTCCGAATGATGTTGCGCGATTGGAAAACCTGGCTGGCTCTGGTCGGGCTAGTGCTCGTCCCGGCGCTGCCGGCCAGGGCTCAGATACTGCGACTGACTGATGACAATCCGGCGGGAAAGATTCAGCCTGCACCGGCCGCCAACGATCGCGGGCCGAAGGAGATTCGCTTCGACCCGGCGGCTGAAGTATCGCCGGCGTTTCGTTACCAGTTTTGGGTACCGCGGATTCGACGCGAGCCGGGAAATGCAGTGGCTCACCTGCTGCGGGCCTACGTCATGTACCAGAACGCCAACCAGGACAAGCAACTGAGCAAGCAGTTCTCGGAGTTAGACGAACAGCTCGACGAGTCGCCGGTCGAAAAGTATCCGACCGAAAAGATGCGGACCATCCTCGACAGGTACCGCAGCGTGCTCGACGAGCTGGCTTTGGCGGAGCGGGCCGAGCGCATCGATTACGACTTCCGCATCAACGAGCTGCGTGGCACGGCGATCTTTGCGACGTTGCTGCCCGAGATCCAGCAATCGCGCGATCTGGCTCGACTGCTGAGAATGGATGCCCAGCTCGCGATCGCCGAAGGCCGCTACGACGATGCCATTCAAACGCTTCGCACCGGTTTCCGCCTGGGCGAAATCGTGTCCGCCATGGGTAATTCGTTTCTGGTTAGCAAGTTGGTCGCGGTTGCGATCGACATGATCATGCTCGAAGAGGTTGAATCGCTGATCGAGCAACCGGGTTCGCCCAATCTGTACTGGGCGCTG
>JBQCJB010000979.1:0-3157 GCA_051953155.1 Aureliella sp.
ATCTGCATGGCGACAACGAGCATGCCGACCGGGCCCATGCCGCCCGTGAGGCCGGCCAGCCCAACGTCCTGCCGCTCCGCCGCGCAGGGTAACGACCAGCGGCGAAGCTACAGGCTGCGGACGATCAGCACCGAGTTGATGCCGAGCATTCCGAAGGAGTTGTTGAGGATGTAGCGCGCCCGCTGCATTTGGCGCGGCTGGTTCTCCACCAGGCCGGGCAAGGCGCAGTCCGGATCGAGATTGTCGACGTTGATCGTCGCATGGCAGACTTTGTCGACCAGACTGGGCAAGTTGCCGGCCAGTTCCAGAGCGCCGGCAGCCCCCATCGTGTGCCCGATGAAGCTCTTGGTGTTGTTGAAGTGAATGTTTTCGCAGCCGTCGAAAATCCGCCGCAAGGCCTGGCATTCCTGTGCGTCGCCGCTGGACGTACCGGTCGCGTGCGTGCTGACGATATCGATCTGGTCAGCCGCGATCCCGCCTCGTCGCAGGGCTAATTCGACGCACTCGGCTTGACGTTCGGGATTGGGCAACACGAAATCGGTCGCATCGGTGTTAATGGCGTAGGAAACGATTTCGGCGATGATGTTCGCGCCCCGGCGGCGGGCGTCGCTGAGCCGCTCGAGCACGTAGATGCAGGCCCCTTCGGAGACGACGATGCCGTTGCGATCGCGGTCGAACGGACGCGAGGCTTTGGCTGGGTCGTCGTGGCTGGCCAGGGCGCCTTGGCTTTTGAAACTGGCAAAGATGCCGAAGGTGTGGATACTCTCCGACACGCCGCCGGCCAGGGCCAGGTCGCATTCGTCCAGCCGCAACATCTGGACGCCCTGGATGATGCCGGCGTTGCCCGCCGCGCAGGCCGCACCGATCGTGTAGTGCGGACCGGTGATGCCCATATTCAGCGCGATCTCGCCGGCTGGATTGTTCGCGACGGTGCGGGGATTGTGATGATGGGACCAGTACTGCGTGTCGTAATCGAACGCCTTGATCTGGTAGATTTCGTTCTCGGTTTCGACGTTGCCGTGCTCGGTCACGCCGATGTAGATGCCCACGCGACTGCGATCGACGTTGGCCCAGTCGAGCCCGCTGCGAGCGATGGCTTCGTTGGCTGCCCAAACACCGACGCTGCCGGCCCGCGTCCCACGGCGCACGTCCTTTTTGCTCTGGTACTGCACGGCCGGAAAATCGCAGATGCCCGCCAGCGTCTTGCCGACGTAGCGGATTTCGTAATCCTGCACGCCGCTGCGCCCGGCCAGGAGGTTCTCGCGGTACGCCTCCAAATTGTTGCCGTTGGGGCTGGTCAAGCCGACGGCGGTGATCACGATACGTTGTTCGTCGGGCAGCTGAGAAGCTTTGTCGATGGCGATCATAGAGGGCAGTTGTGGTCGGTTGGAGAACGTGTTGGGCCGGCACGCAGAATTATAGCAACGCGCCAGCTTTGACAACCGCCGAAGAGATTTTCGCCCCTACCAGTCGTTGACTTGCCGGCTGCCCAGCTCGATCAGCTGCGTGTAAAGATCGTCGCACGAGCGGTCGGTCAGCCCGGCCAGGTACTCGCCAGCGACGCGGGCCGGCCCCAGACGGCTGACGCGGTTCTGGAAACGCTCGGGCAGCAGTTCGGGATGCCGGCTGAGCAGAGCGAACATTTGCTCCAGCCGCCGAGCCGCTCGGGCTCGGACCTCGATCAGCTGTTTGTGCCGGTAGACGTTCTCGAACAAGAACTGTTCCAGCTCGCGACGCTCGTCGGCGATCAGCGGCGAAAAGCCCAGCACCGTACCGACCTGCTGGACGGCCGTGCTGTCGAGTTGTGCCACATCGGCCAGCGCTTCGAGGCTCTGCTCGATCACGTTGCTGACCTGCACGTCGATCAAACTGTGAACGAGCAACTGACGGGCGGCATTGGCGCTGGCCACGATCTGGTTAGAGTCGCTCCAGTGCCGCGCCCGGCGAACGAGCGCTAGCGGATCGAGTTGGCTCAGCCGAATCAGCCCCAGCTTGAGCGCATCATCGACGTCGTGCGAGTTGTATGCGATGCTGTCGGCCAGGTCGACGACCTGAACCTCCAGCAGCGGCGACTGGCCCGCATGCGTCACACGGAAACTCTGCCCGGCGAGCACTTCCTGCGTCAGGTTCAGGCCCGGATACGGCGTATACCGTGTCTCCAGTTCCTCGGCCAGCGTCAGCGCAAAGTCGTTGTGCGAAAACCCGCCCTGGTCTTTCAGACATTGGTCGAGCGCGGTCTCGCCGGAATGTCCGTAGGGGGGATGACCGATGTCATGCAGCAGGGCCAGGGCCTCGATCAAGTCTTCGTTCAGTCTGAGGGCGCGGCCGATCGTGCGCGCGATCGTGGCCACCTCGTGCGTATGCGTCAGCCGCGTGCGGTGGTAGTCGCCCATGCTGCCGGTGAAAACCTGCATCTTGCCGCTCAACCGCCGAAAGGCCGCACTGTGCAAGACCCGGTCGCGATCCCGCTGGAAAGGGCCGCGGTACGCGTGGACCGGTTCATCGTACCGGCGTCCGCGCGAGTGCCGCGACAACATGGCGTATGGCGCCAGCAGCAGATTCTCGCGCTGGTTCCAAGCACTGATCGCAATCGTGGAAGTTTGACTTGTCATAGTTCGCTCAGCCAAATTGTTTCCGGTAGATCAGCTGAATCAAGGTCTCCGTGTCCTTGAACTTCGTGCCCGAGGCCAACGCCTGATCGACCAAGCGCCGCGCGTCAGCTTCGGCATGACCAAGAGCTAGCAAAGCGCGGTAGGTTTCTTCGACGACTCCTTGGGAGGCGTCTTCGCCGCCGGCGGCCGGCGCATCGCGGCGGACCAGCAGGGCGAACTTGGGCATCTTGCGGCGGAGCTTGGCCACCATGCGCTCGGCGGTGGCCGGGCCGACGCCCGGCAGAGCCGACAGAGCCTTGGTGTCTTGTTGCTCGATCATGACGGCCGTGTCCTGGACCGGCTGGGTCATGGCCCGCAGCGCTTTTTTCACGCCCACGCCGTCGACCGAACAGAACAGTTCAAAAAACTCGCGCTCGACCGTCGACAGAAACCCGACCAACCGCGGCGCGAGCTTGCCGCCGGAGGCCGCGTTGCCTTCTAGATAATAAATGGTGTGCAGCGAGACGTTTTTGCCTATTTGATTTTGCAGGTGGCGGCGCGTGTAC
>JBQCJB010000980.1:0-2924 GCA_051953155.1 Aureliella sp.
GTTTGTCTTGTTCGTCTTGTTCAGTCGTCACAGCCTCACCGCGCTCTCGGGTTAAGCGGTGGGCACCTGTTTTGTTCTGGGGGCGGGATGTGTTCTAATACGCCCCAGCATACGCGTATCCGCAACTCCAACGTTCTTCACCTGAGAGAGGACTTTGTATGGCGTGGAGCATCGATAAACCGGTCGTCGTTCCGTTCGACTTTTCGGAACACTCCGAAGCGGCGCTCAAACGAGCCGCCTCGCTGGTCAGCCGCCCGGAACTCTTGCACGTACTGCACGTGCTGCCGTTTTTGATCCCGACCGAACCAGGCGTTGTCTGGGCCACCGTCGATGACGCGCATCGCATCCAGCATGCTCTGGAAAGCCTTCGCGAATCGGTCGGCGCCCTGCAGGTCGGCAATGTCGAGTTAGAAGTTCGACTGGGCGATCCTGGCCAGATCGCTTGCGACCGCGCCGAAGAACTGGCTGCCGAACTGATCGCCGTCGGCTCGCACGGCCGCACCGGACTGACGCGGATGCTCTTGGGCTCAGTCGCCGAGCGCGTCGTCCGTCTGGCTCACTGCCCCGTGCTGGTCGTCAAAATGCCAACCGCTCAGGTTAAAAGCTAACGCGGAAACACCGGTTAATCGCGCGATCCTTGGAGAAACGAAACAGGCCTGCGGAAATCCGCAGGCCTGTTTGGGGAATTAACCAGCGGAGGGCACGGGACTCGAACCCGCAACTGGCAAGCCAGCGCCTGATTTCGAATCAGGTTCCTAACCATTCGGATACCCTCCGGGTGCATTTCTACAGAATCGTTCCCGGGACCGCAAGCGGGCCGCGAGTCGAATCCGCGAATCTTGCAATTTTGTCGTCGGCTATTGTTTCGAAGATGCGGTTTTTGACAAGCCGCCCCTCGCCTCCAGCCTGACAAGGTTTTCTTCGGGCCGCCAACCCTTCAAAGATGCCAAGGCCTGAGGTTTGAGTTAGTCTCAAGTGGTCTGCCTGTGATCCAAGAACATCGTCCAAGCGAGGGACCGGCTGCAATGCCCAGAATCAACCCGCCATCCTCCACCACTACGAAACTCTGGGAGTCGGCCTGGCTACGATGCGTGTGCTTGGCCGCGCTGCTGTCGCTTGGCCAACCAGTCTCGGCTCAGACCGGCACCGAACCGGAGCAGGGGATCCAGTCGCGGCCGTCGCGCGTCACGCTCTTCCGCAACGCGCACATCGTCATCAGTCCCGAAAGCGAACTGGCCAAGGGTGACCTGCTGGTTCGGGACGACAAGATCAGCGAACTGGCCGAATCGATCGACGTTCCGCCCGATGCCGAAGTCATCGATTGCGACGGCAAGTACCTTTACCCGGCCTTCATCGACCCGCTAGTGGAACTGCCACTAGCCCCTGCGGATCGGCCCGATGACCACTGGAATGGCCATATCCAACCTCACCGCAGAGCACACGCAGTGTTGCCGAGCGATGACAAAGTTGCCGCGCAATATCGGCGAGCCGGCTTTGGAGCGATCTTAATCGCCCCGAGCGACGGCATTCTCAAGGGGACCAGCGCGCTGGTCACCACAGCCAAATTGCCCGTAGCCAAAACCGCGCTCCGCGGCGACGTCTTTCAACACCTGACCCTCGTGCTCGGACGACAGGACCGCGGCGGGTATCCGAACAGTCCGATGGGCGTCGTTGCGTTGACCCGGCAAACGCTGAGCGATGCGCAGTGGTACCAGCAAGCACAGCAGGCGTTTCGCGCCGATCCGACGCTGCCAGCTCCGGATCGTAACGTCGCTCTCGAGGCATTAGGTCCGTTAGTCCGCGGCGAACAAACCGTGATGATCGATTCGGGGAACGAGCTGTATGCCTTGCGCGCCGATCGGATGGCTCGCGAATTCAGCCTGCGTGCGATCATCCGCGGTTCGGGGCGCGAGTACCGCCAGACCGCCGCTCTCGCCGCGCTCGGGCGAACCTTCGTCGTGCCTGTCGATTTCCCCAAACCTCCCGAGGTCGGTTCGATCGAAGCCGCCACCTCGGTCAGCCTGCAATCGCTGATGCACTGGTATCTGGCTCCCGAGAATCCCGCCCGCTTAGAACGTGCCAAGGTAGCCTTCGTACTCACCGCCAACGGGCTGGACAGTCCCGGCGATCTGCTGGGCAGCGTGCGCAAAGCGATCGATCGCGGCTTGAGCCCCAAGCGGGCTCTCGATTCGTTGACCATCGGCTCCGCCAAGCTATTGGAGATTGACCATCTGGTCGGATCGCTCGAGCGCGGAAAACTGGCCAATCTGCTGGTCACTTCCGGACCGCTGTGGGAAAAGAAGTCGACGATCGAGGAGACCTGGGTCCAGGGCGAACGCTACCGCTGGCAGCCGCACACCCCGCTCGATCCCAGCGGGCGCTGGCGACTCGAACTCGCCGGACCAAAAGAGTTGCCGACTAGCCTGGATTTGCAACTCGAGAACATGAGCGACAAACCCAAGGGGCGTCTCGCCCTGAGCGGCCAGCTCGACGAGCCCCCGTCTGCCAAGGAAAGCCAGACATCGAGCGCTTCCCCAAGCAGCGGTAAGGCGCCGAGCAGAGATAAGGCTCAGGCCGCCGCTAAGGACGCGCAATCTGCAGAACGCGCGGAGGCAAAGTCCAGCGACCGTCCCGAAAAGCCGCTGGAGCTGAAAAAGCCGACTTCCGATGTGCCCCCCAAAGACGATAGCGCTCAGCCGCCCAAACCAGAGAAGGGCCAACCCGGCGAATCAGCCAGCGAGGCTGCACCGGCACCGAATCGAAAGTCCGATGCGCAGCCACCGACTGAGAGCTCGCGACCGGAAAAAGCGGCCAAAGCCCCGCGCGTGGCCGATCTGCGCAGCCTGGGTTTTGCCGACTTTCGAATCGAGGCTGTCGTCGACGCCGCCAAGCTGGATGTCGAGCCTGCGGGCTTCGCCGGCCTG
>JBQCJB010000981.1:0-2417 GCA_051953155.1 Aureliella sp.
AGTCCCTATTCAAAATCTGCAACAAAGCTCCCATGACATGACCCAAACTACCGCGCGGCCTCCACTGACCCGCGCCGCGTTTGACCAACGCTCAGGCGTGACCTACCGTCCCTGTGGCCGACCAATCATTTCGCGGGACATTTCATGGTTGAAATTCATGGTTGAAATTCTTTGCACCGTCACTGGGATTGTGGCCGGAGTAGCCATCGTCGCCAGTCTTATGCATTCAAAGGGAGACGTCACGCGTTGGCTGGCGCCCAAGCCCGAGGACGATCTCGAGCGGCCCGACGATATGCGGGGCATCGCCGACCAGTTGCGACTGCTGACCTTTCGCGTGGCAGCCGACGTGACGGCGCATAACGAACGCGTCGAGGCGATCAGCGGCCGTCTGACCGAACCCTCGGCCGATTCCTCCGAGCATATTCTCTCGGCGATTAACGAACTGATCTCCGCCAACCAACAGATGCAGGGCCAACTGGCCGACGCGCGCAAACGCATCGCCGACCAGAGCGAACTGATCGAGGAAGCGGCCCAACAGGCGCGGATCGATGCCTTGACCGGACTGGCCAATCGCCGGGCGCTGAACGAATTCCTTCAAAGCTGTCTGGATGCCATCCAGCCTGGCGAGACGGCTGGCCTGGTCTTGCTGGATATCGATCACTTCAAAGCCTTTAACGATACCTATGGCCACACGACCGGCGACGCCGTTTTAGCTGCCTTTGCCAGGAACCTGAAACGCTTCTGCAAGCAGGAGTGCTATGCGGCTCGCTATGGTGGCGAGGAATTCGCAGTGATCCTGACCGGCCGTGACGGTATCTCGCTCGCTCAAAAGGCGGCTGGGCTGCGTAAGTTCGTCAGCGAACAGTCGATCGGCTTCGAAAGCCTGCAGCTGAAGATCACTGCCAGCGCGGGACTGAGCCTGTTGAGCCCCGGCGAATCGCTGCAAGCGGCCTGTGAGCGCTCCGACGAAGGACTCTACCGCGCCAAGAAAGCGGGACGCAATCAAGGCTATTGGCTAAACGGTACGCGTTGGCAACCGTTCCCGGCCGAATCCAGTTGCGATGCTGTGCAGCGTGAAAAGGCGCTCGACGCCCAAACGTTGATCCGCCAAACCGCCGTCGCGCTCGAGCGACGAAGCGAATCGGCTGTTTCCAAGGCCTCGGCGACTGAGACTGCCGAGCGCTCGCCAGTGCCGCCAATCGAGGCGGCCAGCCCGCGATCCGCAGCCGCGATCGATCCGCCCGCGGCCCCCGCGGAAGACCGCCCTGAGACCGCTGTCGAGGGTCCGAAGAAATCGCTGGGCGAAGTGCTGGACTTGGCTACGTTCATGAATCGAACGGCCGTGTACTTCGAACAGCTGCGCCGGGCCGACCTGCCGGCGACCGGCATGTTGGTCGAAGCCCAATGGGATCTCGAACTCGAAGGAGCGGAGAACCGAGCCTGCTGGAACATTGTGCTCGGCTTGATCCAATCGCAACTCCGCGGCATCGACGTCGTCTGCGTCTATCGCGAAAACACTGCCGGCATCTTTTTGCCCGGCTGTTCGATCGAAGCGGCCACCGAGCGGGCGTCGCGCATTCAAATGATGCTCGAGACCAGTCGCAAAGATTGGCAGCCGCAAGAGCATTGCCCCGACCGGCTGGCCATCTCGATCGCGCAAGCTCTCGAGAAAGAAGAGACCGGCGAATTCCTGCAGCGTCTGGACGACGCCCTGGCCGAGGCTGCCGCGGCGGGCCGCTTCGAGCTGATCATTCACAACGGCCAGTCGACCAGGCTCGAAAGCACAATACAAGCATAAGAACCGGGCTGTCCGAAGAGGGCGTCATTTCCAAAAAGCTCTCTTGACGCTCGCAGCCGCAAAAACGTATTGTTGGCCCATCGCAAGCGAGAACCAATGAATCGGTAATCGCGGGCGTTGCAGTGAGTTGAGAAGGTGCAAGCACGCACCGGCTTTTCTTCGGAAAAGGCCAGCGGCAAAAGATAAATCTGTCTTGTGCACGGAAGCCAAGTCCAGTAAATCTTCCTTCGCAAATCACCGCCCAATACGGCCCGATTGAACAGGATGTCCAATCGGCCTTTTAAAGAGCACACTGCTCCCGGAACCGTAGCGCCAGTCCTCCGCCCCCCTGGGACTCGTTCACTTCCGGGAGCTTTTTTTATTTCCAGCGGCTATCTTGCCTGGCTTCTCTCGCCTCGCTGGCCTTCGGCAGTTGCCTACTCGGTATGTGCCGCACCTGGCCGCTTGAACTGATGGCACCGGCGCGGCGGATTCGATGAAAACGGACGAAGGTTCCTGAGATTCCGCATGGACGCATATGGCCACCATCATGCTGCAGACCAGCACGACTGCTCACACTCGTTCCGCCGGCCAGCGGTCGGTTCGTCTGGCAATCGGCTGGCGCACCCCGACGCGCTGG
>JBQCJB010000982.1:0-3298 GCA_051953155.1 Aureliella sp.
GAACGTATCGAAGCCGCAATCGACCGGCCCGCCGGGCAGCGGTTGATCGTAGCCGTTTTCCTGGAATCCCAAGTGCCACTTGCCGACCATGGCCGTGCGATAGCCTTGCGACTTGAGCAGCGACGCGATCGTCGTCTGCCCCGGCTCGATCACCGGTTGCTTGGGCCACTTGGCGACGTTTGTCCGAAAGGGATAGGCGCCGGTCATCAGCCCATAGCGCGACAGATGACAAAGCGGACCCGCGGCATGGGCATCGGTCAGGCGCATGCCTTCGCGAGCCAGGCGATCGATGTTCGGCATGGCGATCTTCGATGCCGGGTTAAAGCACTGCGGGTCGCCGTAGCCCATATCGTCGACCAGAATGATGACCACATTCGGATGGCCGGACGCAGGGCCTTCATCGGCCCCTGCGAAACTTTGCAGAAATCCTAGCGACCACAGCCAGCACAGCCCTGCAGTCATCGCGGCACGACCAGCCTTCATCATGGGAGCATCTGCCTGTGGGAGAATTGCGAATTGTCTTTCTAGCGAGCAGGCCACATTATGCGCTTCGGTGGATCGCTTAGCTACCTTGGCATGGTGCCTCACTGAGGCGAGTGCGGAGCGCGTGTGCGCGGGGCGTGTGGAAATGGCAAAGTTCTGGCTAGCGGGCTACATTAAAGACGCCTGCTGGGAGTCGAGCGGCGCTTTCCTTATCTTTCGCGCTAGGGTGGATTTGCGGCATGAACAAGATGCAGACGGTCAGGCTTGAAAGACTGTTGGGCTGGGCAGCCTCAGGGCTCGAGCGGAGCCAACGGTTCGTTCTTTGCGCGGCCATGTTGGGCGTCGTAGGTCTCAGCCACCTCTCGGCCGCTGGGGCACCGAATGTCGTCATGATCGTCGCCGATGACCTGCGCGCCGATTTGGGTTGCTACGGCCACCCGATGGTTAAAACGCCGAACCTCGATCGTCTGGCCGCTCGCGGACTGGTCTTCAACAAAGCGTATTGCCAACAGGCAGTTTGCAATCCGTCCCGAGCCTCAGCTTTGACGGGGCGGCGGCTCGACACGCTGCGCGTGTGGGACTTACCGACCCACTTTCGCAGCCAAGCTCCGGACGTCGTGACGCTGCCTCAGCACTTCAAGAATCACGGCTACTTCACCCAGAACATCGGCAAGATTTTTCATAACTGGATCCATGAGGTGCAGGGCGATCCGGTCTCCTGGAGCGTCCCGGCGGCGATGCATTTTGCGAATCACGGCTCTGACAAGCCGGTCGTGGACGGACCAGTCCCACCCAACCTGGCACAGGACATCAAGTGCGAATGCCGCGATGTCCCTGACGAAGCCTATTTTGATGGTCGCGTGGCTGCGCTGGCCGTCGATGCGCTTCGCCAGCGCCGCGCCGCCGAACAGCCATTCTTTTTAGCCGTCGGCTTTTGGAAACCGCACTCTCCCTTCAATGCTCCCAAGCGCTATTGGGACATGTACCCCCGAACTGCCATCGCCATGCCCAAAAACCCCGAGTGGCCAGTCGACGCTCCGCGGATCGCCTGGCACGATAGCCGCGAATTGCTCGGAGTCGGTGCCAAGGCGCGGCAGCTGACTCCCGAGGCAATTCGCGAGATGCGTCACGGCTATTTGGCCGGCATCAGTTTCATGGACGCACAGGTCGGCCGCGTGCTGGATGCACTGGACCGACTGCGACTGACCGATAATACGATCGTGGTCTTCTGGTCCGATCATGGCTACCATCTCGGCGAGCATACGCTGCTGGCAAAAACATCGAATTTCGAACTCGATGCCCGCGTGCCGCTGATCATCGCGTTGCCGCGCATGGAAACTGCAGGGCAAAAGACCGAAGCCCTCGCCGAACTGATGGACCTCTATCCGACGCTTTCAAACCTGTGTGGATTGCCCGAGCCTACCGGGACCGAAGGAGTCAGCCTGGAAAAAGTCCTCCGCGATCCCGCAGCCGAGGTTCGGCAGATCGCCCTCACCCAGCATTCGCGTCCCGCTTACTACGACCGTACACCCGAGAAACAACCGACGCATATGGGCTACAGCATTCGCAGCCAGACGCATCGCTACACCGAGTGGCGCGATTGGCGAACAGGCGAGACGACCGACCGCGAACTGTACGACCACCGAAACGACCCCGACGAGACACGCAACCTCGCCAACCGCACTGATGAGCAACCGACGCTCCAACGGCACGCAGCGCTGCTCGAGGACGCCCGTCCACTGGTCAGGCCCGGCGGGCGCCAGCCCTGAGGGTCGAGCGCCTAGGAAGGCTCGTAACTCAGCCTATGCATAACTGTGCCGAAACTATTTGCTGATACCTTCAGGAAGAGGAGGGGTTTGAACCGATGGCCAAGGAAATCTCGGACGGCCGCAAAGCGGCTTACTACGCGGGCTGGAGCTTGTCGGCGGTCGGCATCTTGTTGTTCCTGTCGACATTCGTGACATCGGCGCTGCATTTCGGCGATTTCAACGACTTTCAAGCCAGGACCTCCTCGACGATGCTTCGCGCGGTTGCCGGGATGGTTCTGCTGATGGTCGGGACGGGACTGCGGACGGTTGGTGCTCGCGGGCTGGCCGGTTCGGGGATCGTCCTCAATCCGCGGCGAGCCCGGCGCGATCTGGAGCCTTATAGCCGCATGGTCGGCGGCATGGCCAAGGATGCGCTCGACGAGACCGGCATCGATATGAGTGGCCAGCCTGAGCAGGTAGTTGCTGTTCGCTGCCGAGCCTGCGCCGCGCTCAACCCTGAGACGGCCAACTATTGCCAAAAATGCGGCAAAATACTTTGAACGAGTTGCTCGGATCGACGGTGTTTGCCCGGCAATCGCACCACCTCGTAAGCCCGGTTTGGTAAACTCGTAGACCTTGTCGGGTTCCCGTTGGGACTCGAGGCCCGCGCGACGTCGACGATTGTGCGGCGGTGATCCATCTCTTGCCGACAGGTGTGATGAGTTTTTCTAAGCTTTGGAAGCGGACGGCCCAACAGCTAGGCGATCATGCGCTCGCCTCGCTCCACACGGGAAAGTGGATTGCCCTGGCAGCGCTCGTCGGCTTGGTAGCTGGCCTCGGCGGGATTCTGTTCCAGATCGTCGAGCAGGTCATCTTCTATTACGCTTCGGAAGGCTTTGCGGGTTTCTCGCCAGTCGAAGCCGTGGGCGAACATCGCCTTTTCGCGCCGGTCGCGGACGTACATCTCTCCCCTGCGAAGTTGTTGGTGGTCCTAGCGCTCGGCGGCCTTGCGTCCGGCTGGCTGGTTTACCGCTTTGCGCCCGAAGCGGAAGGTCACGGCACCGATG
>JBQCJB010000983.1:0-7777 GCA_051953155.1 Aureliella sp.
GAGAGCGAATCGCCGGCAACCTACTCGACGGGCACCTATGTCGCTGAAAAGGGACAAGTCTTCGCCGGCTATTGGCAGTCGGAGTGGCTGCAGTCGAACGGCTACTTTCAATACGACAGCTTCGCCTCCAAACCAGGCGCGTTCGGTTTGGATTCCAGTTTGATCGCGGCCCGCGAAGGAGCCGGCGCAAGTGCGATCGTAACCGTGCTGCGCTCCGGCGGTAGCGACGGCACCGTATCGATCGATTACAAGATCAATCAAGGCACTGCCCTGGCCGGAAGCGACTACCAGACCAGCACCGGCACGCTGGTCTTCGCGCCTGGCGTGATTCGTCAAACGATCAGTATTCCGCTGGTTAACGATGCGATCGCCGAGTCTCCAGAAACGTTCAACGTGGTCATCGAAAATCCGAAGGGCGGAGCCACGCTGCTAGCACCCCGCACCGGCACGATCACGATCACCGACGATGATCTGGTCCTGCCAAACTATTCCAGCTTTCCCAGTTCCAGTGGTCTGAAACTGAACGGCAACGCCACTATCAATACGGGCTCGCTCCAGCTGACGCCCAACGAAGCGTCCCGACGGGGCACCGCATTCTTTACTCAAGCGGTTCCCATTCACTCGGAAAACTCATTCCAGACCCAATTCCAGATGCAGACCGCGGGTTCGACCAACGGCGGCGAAGGACTGACCTTCATCGTGCAGAACGATTCTCGCAAAGCTTCTGCGGCCGGCGGCGTAGGAGCCGGATTGGGCTACAGCGGCATCACCAATAGCCTGGCTGTTGAATTCGATACTGTAAAACAGTCGGGCGAAGTCGACGCCAACCACATCTCGGTGTGGACCAACGGAGCGATGACTACCAGCCTGGTGACGCAGCCGATTCCCCTCGACTTCAACAGCGGCCAAGCGGTCAACGTGTGGATCGACTACAACGGCGAAAGCGACCATTTGGCGATCTTCGTCTCGAGCACGACAACGAAACCCGACGCGCCGGCGGTGACCGCGACTGTCGACCTGGCCGCGCTGGTCGGCAGCCAGGCGTACTTCGGCTTTGGCGCTGCCACGACCACGAAGACCAACGCGCGTCGCATTAACAAGTGGACGATGAACATGGATCGCCCTGCCAGCGGGGCCGTCACCACGCCGACCAGCCTGATCAATCAGACGCTGGTCGCCGGATTGAACCTGCCGACCTCCGTGCGCTTCGATCCGACGGGTCGCACAATGTATATCGCGGAGAAAGCCGGCCGAATCGTGGTCGTGCGCGATGGCGTGACCCAGGCAGCGCCGTTTATCGACATCAGCGAGCAGACCAACAGCGCAGCCGACCGAGGGTTGCTGGACATCGCGCTGCATCCCGATTTTCCCGCTACGCCCTACGTGTACTTGCTCTACACGGTCGATCCGCCCGAGGTCTACCAGCAACCGGGCGACGACTATGCCGCCCCAGATGCTCCGGGCAATCGCGCCGGACGCTTGATTCGCGTCACCGCCGATGCAGCGACCAACTACACGACGGCGGTGCCCGGCAGCCAAGTCATTCTGCTGGGCAAGAACAGCACCTGGCAGAACTTCAACGGGTTTATCGACGGCACCGTCGATATATCGGCCCCGCAGGGAGGCGTCGATGCCAGCGGCAACTACATCCAGGATTTCATTGCCTCCGATAGTCAATCGCACACGGTGGCTTCCTTGGCCTTCGCGCCCGACGGAGCGCTGCTGGTCGCGATTGGCGACGGCGCTTCGTACAACACGGTCGATCCGCGCGGCGTGCGCGTGCAGAGCATCGATAGCCTCTCTGGCAAGATACTGCGCATCAACCCGCTCGATGGCCGCGGCTATCCCGACAATCCGTTCACCGATGGCAATCTGGACAGCAACCGCTCGAAGGTTTATCAGCTGGGCCTGCGCAACCCGTTCCGCATCTCGGTCGACCCAAACTCCGGCAGGCTGTTTGTAGGCGATGTCGGCTGGACGCACTGGGAAGAGATCGACTCCGGACCGGCCGGCGCGAACTTTGGCTGGCCTTATTACGAAGGAGGCAGCGGCACGAATCTGCGCACGCCCGACTATGAACTGTTGCCCGAGGCGCAAGCTTTCTACGCCAGTGGCCAGCCCGTAACGCCCAGCCTGCTGGCTCTCAATCACGGAGCCGACGGCATCAACGCCATCGTGATGGGCGATTACTATTCGGCGGATGTCTACCCCGAGCAGTTCCGCAACAGCATTTTCTTTAACGACCTCGGCCAAGGCATCGTGCGCGCGGCCAAAGTCGGCGCCAACGGGCAGATTACGGCGATGCAAACCTTTGCGACCGGTGCCCAGTACGTCGTGCAAATCACCCAAGGCCCGGACGGCAATTTGGTGTATGTCGATCTGGACGATGGCATCATCGGCCGCTGGCAGTTTGTCGCCGATGCGAACCCTGCCGCCACGAGCACCTCGACCAACCTCGCCGCCACCGCCCCGACAAGCAGCAGCCTCGCGGCCAGCAATCTCACCGCCAGCAGCTCCGACGCAGCGGCGTTGATGCCGCCGTCATCGCCGCCGCCGACCGGAGACGCTGTTGGGCAGCTGGCGCCGCCATTGGACCAGAAGGCTCCACAGACCGTCGGCGAAGCGCGGCCGACCGCGCAGGTCCGCAAGTCCCTTTTGTTGCCGGTTGCCAAGGCTGCATCCTCTGCGCGGCCCGGGCGTACCGACCAGGCATCGAGCGCGACTCGAGCCTATTCGGACACCGAACTCAGCCAGCCCGCCAGTGAGGCCACCCAGGATGCGGCCCCCGCGCCGCAGCTCGGTTCGAAGCCGTGGTTCCGGTGGGACCAATGAGTCTGATACTGTGAGCTTGTCACTGTGAGCCTGTCACTGTGGCGAGCTTGTCACTGTGGAGAGACATCCCTACGAACAAGTCCGTCGGTGGAGTACGATAAATACTGTGGATTTCGCCAAGACCTGGATTTCTGCCTCATGCACTCGAGCCACGGGGTCCCACTGGGACGACACGCCAATGACCTGGTCAACGCTTCGGTTGGTAGAAATGATTTCTCGACGCACGGGGCGGTTTTGCTGGCCGCTCGGCTGCCTGCTGGTTATCGGCTTGGGCGTCAGCGCGTCGGTGACCGCGGCGAGGGCCGAAGATGAAGTCGCTCAGACGCCGAAGCCTACGGCCGAACAAATGCGATTCTTCGAATCCCAGGTGAGACCGTTGCTGGTGGAGCATTGCACCAAGTGCCACGGAGCGGACAAGCAGAAGGGAGATCTGCGCCTCGATTCGCTCGCTGACGTGCGCGCCGGCGGTGAATCGGGACTGGCGATCGTGCCCGGCAAGCCCGAAGAGAGCTTGCTGATCGAAGCCGTGCGCTACGAATCGCTCGAGATGCCTCCAGCGGGCAAACTGGCCGACGCGCAGATCGAGATTCTCACTCGCTGGGTGGCGATGGGCGCTCCCTGGCCGGACGACGGCTCAAATTCCGCTGCCCGGCGAAGCGGCGAACGATTCTCCGAGGAAGACCGCGCCTGGTGGGCCTTGCAGCCGTTGCAGCGACCGAGCGTACCTCCGTCGCTCGATCCCCAGTGGTCAATCAACGAGATCGACCATTTCATTCTGAATCGGTTGGCCTCGGCGGGTCTGACGCCCGCGCCGGCGGCCGACCGCGTGGATCTGATCCGGCGGCTGAGCTTCGATGTGACCGGGCTGCCGCCGACGCCCGAACAGGTGGCTGGGTTTGTCAGCGATCCGGCGCCCGACGCAGTGGAACGCCTGGTAGACAATCTGCTCGATTCGCCGGCGTATGGCGAGCACGCAGCCCGCCAGTGGTTGGACCTGGTGCGGTACGCCGATTCCGATGGTTACCGAGCTGATGGTTATCGCGACAATGCCTGGCACTATCGCGACTACGTGATCGAGGCCTTCAATGACGACAAACCCTACGACCGGTTCGTGCAGGAGCAATTGGCAGCCGACGAATTGTTTCCGCAGGATGTCGAGGCTCGGGCGGCGCTCGGGTACTTGAGGCACTGGGTCTACGAGTGGAACATCCGCGACGCACCGGGCCAATGGAAAACCATTCTCGAAGACGTGACCGACACGACGGCCGACGTTTTCATGGGCTTGGGGCTTCAATGCGCCAAATGCCACAATCACAAATTCGATCCGCTGCTGCAGAAAGATTACCTTCGGTTGCAGGCCTACTTCGCGCCGCTGATGCCGGTCGATGCCGTGCTGGCTAGCGACGCCCAGCTGCAAGAATTTCAGCGCGCCGAGCAGGCGTGGAATGAGCGGACGGCGGCCGCCCGCGATGAGATCGCGCGGATCGAAGCGCCGTACCGCCAAACGCTCAAGGACCGAGCGATCAATCGATTCCCCGAAGAGATCCAAGCGATCGCGCGCAAACCGAGCCAAGAACAGACGCCCTACGAGCGGCAGATCGCCTACCTGGTTTACCGACAGGTCGAAGATGAGTACGACGGTTTAGAGGCCGCGATGAAAGGTCCGGACAAGGACCGCGTCCTTGAGCTGAAACGCCAGCTCGAGGCGCTCAAAGAACAGCGTCCGCAGCCGCTGGAGATGGCGATGGCCGTTACCGACGTCGGGCCGATGGCGCCTCCGACGGTGATGCCCAAGCGAACTACGGAAACGGTGTTGCCGGGTGTGCCGACGATCATCAATGACCAGCCGGCAGCGATCGAGTCGCTGTCAGGCTCGCCCAATACCACCGGTCGCAGAGCGGCCCTCGCGAAATGGCTGACCGATCCCGAAAACTCGCTAACGACGCGGGTCATCGTCAATCGCGTCTGGCAGAGCTGCTTTGGACGCGGTCTGGCCGCCAATACCAGCGACTTTGGGCGACTGGGCGAACCGCCGACACATCCGGAACTTCTCGATTGGTTAACCGTGCGTTTCGTCGAGAGCGGTTGGAGTCTGAAATCGCTGCGGCGACTGATTTTGACTTCGGCTACTTACCGGCAGTCAGCGACGCATCCGCATGCGGAGCACTACCAGGCGATCGATCCGGCCAACCGCTGGTATTGGCGAAGCACCACGCGTCGGTTGCAGGCCGAGCAGATTCGCGACGCCATTCTCGCCGTGACCGGGCAACTCAAGTCGCGCTCCGGCGGACCAGGCGCAATGCCCGACTCCCCGAATCGATCGATTTATACGCGCGTCATGCGAAATTCGCCCGACGAGTTGATGGGTAGCTTCGACTTGCCCTTGTTCTTCTCCAGCAACCCGTCCCGCAATACGACGACCACGCCGGTGCAGTCGCTGCTGCTGGTCAATAGCGACTTGATGCTGGGACATGCTCGCGCCCTGGCGGCAACTGTTCGCGCCTACCATCACGACTTGAAATCGCAGGTCGCACTCGCCTGGAGCCGAGTCTACAGCCGCCCTGCTTCGCCCGACGAACTGGCCAGATCGCTGGCGTTTGTGCGCTCTCAAACTCAGCGCCTCGAGCGCTTGCGGTCCGGTGAAGAAACCAGCGGTGTCGTCGAGACGGCCAAACTCCCCTACCGCGACGGCCAGGCATTGCGGTTTACGGTCGATCGCCCCGAGCTGAAGCTGAAGATCGACAACGACGCAGCCTTCGAGGCGAAAGATTTCACAGTCGAAGCGTTCTTCGAACTCCGCTCGATTGATAAAGCAGCCTCTGTGCGGACGGTGGTCGGCAAATGGGACGGGGATGTCAAACATCCTGGCTGGGCTCTCGGTGTGACCGGACACGGCTCGCGCCGCAAACCGCAAACGCTGGTCCTGCAAATCGTCGGCCGCGATGCCGATGGCCAGGTGAAGGAGCACGCCATCTTCTCCGATCACCACGTCGAGATTAATACGCCTTATTACGTCGCGGCCAGCGTTCGTCTGGCCCGCAGCGGCCAGCCCGGCACGATCACTTTCCACCTGAAGGATCTGTCCAACGACGACCAGCCGGTGCTCTCGGTCGATGTCGAGCACCATGTGGCTGGCGGCTTTTCCAACGAACTGCCGCTGACGATCGGAGCGGTGTCCGGCCCGCGCTCGCGTCCCTTTGACGGTTTGATCGATGACGTCCGCTTGATTGGCCGGACTTCCTCGATTGATCGACTGCTGATTACGACCGAACGAGCGGTGCCCGATACGATCGGTTACTGGAAATTCGAAGCCGACCCGGGCGTCATGGCCAATACGGCTCGCGATGGTTTGCACATCCAGGCCGAAGGCAAGGGAATGATTCGGCTCGAGCCCGCGGAAGCGGCTCTGGTCGACTTTTGTCACGCACTCCTTAACTCGAACGAGTTCCTGTATGTCGATTAAGCGATTGACCGAGCGCGGAGCGCTGGCGCAGGCCAGGTTGCCCCATGTCGCGATGCCCGGCTCGCGCCGCGAGTTTCTCACGCGCAGCGGAGGTGGCTTCGGCGGGCTGGCCTTGGCCGGACTGTTGGGTCAGCACGCACCGCTGGCGGCTGCAACTGCGGGCAAGTCAAAGGTGGCCGTGCAGGGAGACAATCCGCTGCGGGCAAAGACTCCTCACTTTCCGGGGACTGCCAAGCGAGTCATCTTCCTGTTCATGGAAGGTGGCCCGAGCCATCTCGATCTGTTCGACCGCAAACCTCTGCTGAACCAAATGGCCGGTCAGACGATTCCCGAGAGCTTTGGCAAAGTCGTCACTGCGTTCGGCGAAACGAAATCACCCTTGCTGGCTTGCAAACGCCAGTGGAAACAACACGGACAATCGGGCATTTGGGTTTCCGATTGGCTGCCGAATATCGCCCAGTGCGTCGACGACATGGCGGTGATCCATTCGTGCTGGGCCGACGGTATCAACCATTCGGCAGGCGTGTGCCAGATGAATACGTGCTCGATTCTCAGTGGACGGCCATCGCTGGGGAGCTGGGTCAGTTACGGTTTGGGCACCGAGAACGAAAACCTGCCCGCGTTCGTGGTAATGCAGGACAACGCATCCTCGGTGGTCAACGGGCCGCGCAACTGGAGCGCAGGCTTCATGCCGGCGGTCTATCAGGGTATCCGCTTTCGCGAAGGCACACAGCCGATCCCGTACCTCCGGCCGCCGGAAGGAACGGAGGAAGTTCAGCAGCTGTCGAAGTTGGATTTCATCAATGACTTGAACCGTAATTACGCCCAGCGGCATCCGGAACAGAGCGAACTGGAAGCGCGGATCACCAGTTATGAACTGGCCTTCCGCATGCAAGCGGAAGCACCCGAAGTGATCGATCTGTCGCAGGAATCGGCCGAGACGCTCGACCTGTACGGGATCGGCACGCGCGAGACCGATGCCTATGGCCGCTTGTGCCTGCTGGCTCGGCGCATGGCCGAGCAAGGCGTGCGGTTTATCCAGCTCTACAGCGGAGCGGGCAGCAAGTGGGATTCGCATGCCGACATCGAACGCAACCACAGCAATCTATGCCGTTCGATGGACCTGCCCGTCGCCGGACTGCTCAAGGACCTGAAGCGCCGCGGCATGCTCGACGAGACGCTGGTCGTGTGGGGTGGCGAGTTCGGACGCACGCCCATGTCGGAACGCGGGAACGGCCGCGATCACAACCCCAGCGGCTTTACCATGTGGATGGCCGGCGGTGGCATCAAGGGTGGTCAAGTCATCGGCGCGACGGACGATCTGGGCCTGTTCGCCGTCACCGACAAGATGCATGTCCACGATCTGCACGCCTCGATCCTGCACCTGATGGGTTTGAGTAATATGGAGCTAACCTACTTGCACAAAGGACGCCCCGAGCGTCCCACGGTCAACGAAGGCCGCTTTTTTCCAGGACTCGTTTG
>JBQCJB010000984.1:0-11839 GCA_051953155.1 Aureliella sp.
GGAAATACTATGGAAGCTGGCATCGTTGGATTGCCCAACGTCGGAAAAAGTACGCTCTTCAACGCCCTGACAAGCACCCAAGGTGCCCAGGCCGCCAACTATCCCTTTTGCACGATCGAACCGAACGAGGGTATCGTCGCAGTTCCCGACCAGCGGCTGGAGCGGATCACGCGCTACATCAAGCCCAAGACGGTCATCCCGGCCGCGCTCAAACTGGTCGATATCGCCGGGATCGTAAAAGGGGCTAGCGAAGGACAGGGCCTGGGAAACAAATTTCTCAGCCACATTCGCCAGGTCGATGCCATTCTCCAGGTCGTGCGATGTTTCAGCGACCCTGACGTGATCCACGTCGGCGGCGAAGTCAATCCAGTCTCCGACATGGAGACGATCGAGATGGAGTTGATGCTGGCCGACATCCAGTCGCTGGAAAACGCATTGCCCAAGGCGGAGCGTTCCGCCAAAAGTGGCGACAAGGAAGCCAAACTTCGCGTGGCCGCGATCACCGCTTGTGCGGCGCACCTCAATGCCCAAAAGCCGCTGCGAAGTTTGTCGCTACCAGAGCCCGAAGCCAAAGCGATCGCCAGCTTTGGCCTGATGACAGCCAAACCGATCCTGTATATCGCCAACGTCGATGAATCCGATATCCAAGGGACCGGACCATTGGTCAGCGCCGTCCGCCGCTTTGCCGAAGAGGCAGGCGCCAGTGTCGTCCCGGTGTGTGCCAAGCTGGAAGCCGAAATCGCCGAACTGGACGAACCCGACCGCTCGGAAATGCTGCACGGAGTGGGCTTGAGCGAGCCTGCCCTGGCCACGGTGGCTCGTCAAACCTACCGTACGCTCGGGTTGCAAAGCTATTTCACGGCCGGTGAGAAGGAAGTCCGCGCCTGGCCGGTGCCCATCGGCGCCACGGCCCCGCAAGCCGCCGGAGTCATTCACAGTGACTTCGAGCGAGGCTTCATTCGCGCCGAAATCTATTCGCTGGAAGACTTGGAAACCTACAAGAGCGAAAAAGAAATCCGCGCAGCGGGCAAGTTGCGGACTGAGGGCAAGAGCTACATCATGCAGGACGGCGATATCTGCCACTTCCTGTTCAATGTCTAAATCGCCAATCGCATGCCCCCAGGTGACAACTCCGACTGGCTGGCTCGCGAACGCCGCTCGCTGGCCAGCGTCATGCAGCGGACCGGCGACCCGGCCTTTGGACCGGTCATCGTTCGCGGCGTGGGCAGCCGAGTCTGGGATGCCGACGGACGAGAATACCTGGACCTGACCTGCGGTTACTCGGCAGCCAATTTCGGACACGCCTTCCAACCGCTGGTCGCAGTGGCAGCTCGCCAACTCGGGCAGCTGACGCATCTGACCGGCATGCCGCACCCCGGCCGCGCCGCGCTAGCTGAGCGCCTGCTGCGAAACTGCGGGCAAGGGCCCGCGGACAAAGTCGTGTTCAACACCTCCGGAGCCCGCGCAGTGGAAACCGCGTGGAAGGCCGCCGTCAGCTTTCGCCCCGGCACGATCGTCGCGCTCAGCCCCAGCTACCACGGCCGCAGTTTGAGCACGAGCCTGCTGAGCGATACGCCGCGCGTGACTGCTCTCAATGGAATCCAGCTGCCGATCGTTCGCCGCCCGCCGGACGAGTTCGCCTACTGTGCCGTCTGCCCGCTGAAGCTCGAGTACCCCAGCTGCGACATCGCTTGCCAGCAGTCGTTCCTCCAGTGGCTCGAGCAGCAAGCGCCGCACGTCTCCGCCGTCGTCGTCGAGCCGGCCTTAGGGGCGCGCGGTTACATCGCTCCGCCCCCCGAATACTGGCAGCGGCTGCGGCGCATCACCCAGCAACACGCAATCCTGTTGATCGCCGACGAAGTGCAAATGGGACTGGGGCGCTGCGGCGGATGGCTGCTGTCACGCCGCCAAGGCTGGCAGGCCGACCTGGTGATTCTCGGCAAGAGCCTCGGCGGCGGCATCACGCCCATATCGGCCGTCGTCGGGCGAGCCGATGTGCTGGACGCGCTGCCGACCGGCTCCGAATCGGAAACCTTCGCAGCCAGCCCCCTGGCAACTGCGATCGGCTGCGAAGTGATCGATCAGCTCGAATCGGGCCCGTGGTTTCCACGAGCCGATGCGATCGGCAGCGCGCTGGCAAAGGCGTTGGCGCGCACTGCCCCCTGCCGCGACGGCAGAACGTCAGACGAAGGAGTGCCGCCGCCGCGGATCGAATCGCTGGGCGCCAGCGCCACGTTGGAGTTTGGCCGCGCGGCGCAAGATCTCCGCGCAGCGGCGGCCGCCGCCCGGCGTTTCGCGGAACGATTGGTCGCCGCGGGCCTGCTAATCCACTACAGCGGTCCCTACGCCACGCGGATCGTCCTCTTGCCGCCGCTGACGATCAGCGATGCAGAACTAGAGCAGGTCGCCCAGCGCTGCGCGGCCGCCTAGCTCCGCTGGTCGAGTCGTGCATTCCAGCGTTGGGCGAGCCAGCCAACTACTTTGATGTCGCGCGGAACATAGACTAATCTATGCCGTTCGATTCCTGCCGTTCGATTCCTGCCGATTCTTTCCTCGCTCGGGACACAGATGATGCGCTCGCAAGCCTTTTTCGCTTTTCAAGCATTGGTAGCCATTGGAATTGTGGCCCTTGCTTCGAACCGGTCCCACGCCCAGGAAGCAGTGCCGCTATTCAATGGCCGAGATCTCTCGGGCTGGGTGTTCGTCAATACGACGCCCCGCACCTGGCAGGTCGAGGATGGGATTCTCAAGTGCACGGGCAAACCGATCGGTGAGATTCGCACCGAACAGATGTACCAGAATTTCGAATTGGAACTGGAGTGGCGGCACATGGTTCCAGGGGGCAATGCGGGCGTCTTTGTATGGGCTGATGACATCACTTCGCGAGGCGTACCTTTTCACCGAGGCATCGAGGTGCAGGTGCTCGAAAACGCCTACGGCAACGATCGCAGCCACACGACGCATGGCGATATCTTTCCGATCCACGGCGCGACGATGACGCCGATCAATGGCCGGGGCGGCAGCCGCGCCTTTCCGACGGAGAATCGAGCCAAGTCGAGTCCCGAGTGGAACCACTACCGCATCGTTTGCAACGACGGCAACATCTCACTGGCGGTCAACGGCAAAGTCGTCACGCAGGGCAAGGATGCTAGCCCGCGCAAAGGCTATATCTGCCTGGAATCCGAGGGAGGCGTTGCCCACTATCGCAATATCCACATCAAGGAACTGCCCGATACGCCGGTCGACCCGAAGGATGTGGCCATCGCCAACCGAGGCTACCGTTCGGTGTACACGGGACTGGATTTGAGCGGCTGGAAAGTCGGCGACTCCGCCAGTTCCAGCTGGCACGTCAAGGACTGGGTGCTGGCGTTCGATGGCAAGGTGCCCGCCGAACAATCGCAGCTAGAGCTCGACCAGCCGCTCGACCTGACTGGCTTCGTGATCGATTTCCGCTTCGTCGAACAATCGGACAGCCTGACCATCGACTTGCCCGGCGATTCCCAACCGCTCGTGATCCGCGCCCAAGACGACCAGGGCTTCGGAAAAATGCTCGAAAAGACTGGCCGATGGAACCGCTTGGAAGGTTCCATTCAAGACGGCAAGCTGCGGCTCAGCCTCAATGGCCAATCGACCGAGGTCGAGCACACGGCCGCGACCGGCTCGCTGGCGATTCGCGTCAATGGGCCGATCGAGCTGAGTAACCTTTACGTGCGCGAGAAGTAGCCCACCGGCGCCTCAGCGACCGAGAGCCGCGGGACGCTCGATGCGTTTCCACAGATCGACCAGAACATCGTTCGCCAAGCCTTTACCCGGCGTGCTGCGGCCGCGACGGATCGCATCTTCCATTAGCCGAGCCAGCTCGAGGACCAGCTCGGGATGGTCTTCAGCCACGTTCGTCGTCTCGGCGATGTCCTCCTGGAGATCGAACAGTTGCAGGCCTTCGCTGAGCTTCTTCTTGCCCGCGGGCTTGGGCGCGCTCCAACCACCGGAATCCGCGCAGAAGCAGAGCTTGTAGCGGCCTTGGCGGATAGCGAAGGACCCGTTGATCGAATGGTGCACCGTCGATGGTCGCACCGGTCCAGCCTCTGGATTCTTCAACGCGGCTAGCCAACTAAAACTATCCGGGCCTGCTTCGGCGGGCAGCGGCTGGTCGACGATCTGGGCGACCGTCGCCATCAGATCGGTCAAACAAACCGTATGGTCATAACGCGAGCCGGCCGGAACGACGCCAGGCCAACGCACGACCATCGGCACGCGATGGCCCCCTTCGAAAATATCCGCCTTATGTCCGCGGAAGGGGCGGCAAGGATCGTGTCCCTTGGCGCGGAGGGCAGGGAGATCGGCTTGCGGCGAACAGCCATTGTCGCTGGTGAAGAAGACGATCGTATTGCCACTCAGCTTCAGGCGATCGAGAGCTTGCAGCACGCGTCCGATGCATTCGTCCTGTTGCATGACGAAATCGGCATACGGGTTCAGTCCGCTCTTGCCTTCCCATTCCTTGGTCGGCGCGATCGGGGTATGCGGCGAAGCAAAGGGAAGGTAGAGAAAGAAAGGCTGCTGCGCCGGATCGGCCGCGCGGCGTTCCAGATAGTCGATCGCCTCGCTGGTTAGACGCGGCAACACATCTTCAGCGGTAAAATCAACTGCCCCAGGTCCGACGCGCGTGCGGCTTTTGTCGGTCGCAAACCGCATCCCGAATGACTTTTCGACCGTCGGTGCGGCGGTCGTCGAACGATTGCGCAGAAAAACGTACGGGACCATATCCAGCGAAGCGCTGATGCCGAAATACTCGTCGAAGCCAGCATCCAGCGGTCCGCCCGAAAAGGGTTGGTCGTAATTGACGTTCCGGGTTTGCGCCGGAGTTTCGATCGACGATTCCGAAACGTCTTTGCCTGGCAGGCGTTGCCACTCCAGTCCTAGGTGCCACTTGCCGATGCAGGCCGAGTGATAACCGCGTTGCTTCAAAAGCTTCGGAACCGTCCATTGGTCGGCTGCGATGAGGCTGGGGCTCAGACCACCCAGCACGCCGTTTTGCAAACGCGTTCGCCAGGCGTAACGCCCGCAGAGGACGCCGTAACGTGTCGGTGTGCACACCGCCGAACCGGAGTGGGCATCGGTAAACCGCATCCCGCCGGCGGCCAGGGCATCCATGTTCGGCGTCGCGATCTTGCTTTCGGAATTAAACGACCTGACATCGCCCACGCCCAGGTCATCGCACAGCAGATAAACGATGTTGGGCGTCGACGTTTTGGTCGCCGGCTTGGATTCATCGCTCCGCGCCTCGCCAATGGTCAAACATACGGCCAGGCAGACAGCCATGGCGCCCAGCAGCACCGGCGTGAGCTTACGAACGAAGAACTCGATTGCGAGCGGGCGCCGGCTGTGATCCGAGGGGCGCGAAAGAGGACAGCGCATCATAGCAACCTCGAGCAGAAGCGGGGAAAGAAGCAGGGGAGGCGTTCATTCTAATCGACCACGCGCCGCGTAGGTTTTTCAAAGCTCCACCAGGCGTCCATCGTTGGTCGCCGACTGCCAGCACGCGTCCAGCACGCGCTGCGTCGCGAGTGTCCACTCGGGCCAAATGTCCGACAACTGACCGCTGAGCACAATTTGCGAAAACTCTTCGATCAGGCGCACTTCCTGGGCTCCCGGAAAACCGCTCGAGTATTCGGCCAGCGAGAACGTGCGTTGATGCTTTTCCATGTGGAAGTCGCAATTGTTCACGCGGAACAGATCATTGCCGACCATAGCCGAGACTTCGGAGCCATGGTACGGCAAGACGAAGTCGGACATTGCGAGATAGCCACGCTCGCCACTGAGATGAACCCACTGCTGATTTTCGGTCACGAAGGAGTTGTAGAAACTGGCGGTGACTCCATCGCCGAACGTCAGCTCCGCGGGAAATTCGCCCGGCACGGCGGCGGGACTCCCTTCGCCGTGCAGCGTCGAGAGCATGCGCGCTCGCACACTGAGCGGCAGTTTTCCTTGCATGACCCATAAAAAGAATCGAATACAGTACCAGCCTAGATCGCCCAGGCAGCCGTGCGGCTCCAAGCGGCTGTCGACGCGAATGTTGCGCGTGCGGAATTCTTCATCTCCGCTGAAACTGAATTGGCTGACCATGCGTCGCAAGCGGCCGACGTTCTGCGGGTCATCCAACAGGCTGCGAACCATTGGCAAGCGGGCGCTGTGCATGAACATGACGCCGTCCATATACTGCACGCCGTGCTGACGGCAGGCGTCGAGCATCTCTTGGACCTGCACCGCATCGCAGGCCGCCGGTTTCTCCGCCAGCACGTGCGTGCCCGCTTCCGCCGCCCGAATGACCCAACGGTGGCGCATGGCAGTCGGCAGCGGGATATACACGGCATCGACGTCGTCGCGGTCCAGCAGCGCTTCATAAGGCGCCACCGCGGTTACCGGCTGGGGATAGGGGACCGAAGCGCTGCACTGGTCAATGAACCGCTGTGCGCCTTCTAGTGTGCGGCTGGCCACCGCCGTGAGCGTCGCCCCTTGGGCCATGCGAATACCTCGCCAGTGCTTCCGCGCGATACCCGCCGTCCCCAGAACGCCCCATCGACAAACCCGTTTCGTCATGCTGCTGCCTCACTTGACTTCCGTAGGACAGGCTTCCAGCCTGTCCAGCACCTGCCCTAAACTTAACGTCACTCTTTGCCAACTATTGCCCTAACGCCCAAACGAATTCACATTCGCGTTTTCACTTTGGCGTTCAGAACCGTTTTCGTTTCGCAGTGGAAACGATGTGTGTTTTTTCTGGGGAGACAGGCTGGAAGCCTGTCCTACTGGATTCGCGGTTCTACTCGGGGGGCGGGGTGGTGCGGATTTGGGCGTAAGTTTCCAGCGTGGCGATGAGCGTGCTCAGCTGCTGGAGCGTCACGGCCAAATCGCTTTCGGCCATGTCGACCGTCGCTTGTAAGCGGCCGCGGAGCTTGGCTAGCTGCTGCTGCCAGACCAGTTGAGCCTCGCGGACCGCTCTGGCTTTGGCTTCGCAGAGCGTCCGCCGCTGGACGGCCAGTTCCAGCCGCTTGCGTTCGTCGGTGCAGGGCCGCTGTTCGTCGGCTCGGACAGTCGCCTGACACCGCGTGAGCGCCGCCTGGCATTCCTTCAGCCATCTCTCCGCCTGGGCCCGCTCGTGGTCCCAGTAGCGCGCCGCTTCATCGGTGAGCCAGCGGCTGAGCTTATGGAGCTCACTCTGCAGAATCTCCGCTTCCTTCAGTGCCTGGGCTCGGGTGAGCCCACAACGCTCGCGAAGATTCTGCAGCTGGGCAAGCGAACGGACTTCGGCGTTGGTGCTCATGGCCCAAGGCTACCGAGCGTACTCGGCCGAGAAGAACTTCTTGCTTTCCTTGACCGTCGGTTTGATCGTCCGCGAGCCTTCCTTCCAGTTGGCCGGGCAGACCTCGCCGTTCTCTTCGAAGAACTTGAGGGCTTGCACCATCCGCAAGGCTTCGTCGACACTGCGGCCCAACGGCAGGTCATTGACGACTTGATGGCGAACGATCCCCGACTTGTCGATCAGGAACAACCCGCGGAGCGCGACCGATTCGTCCACCAGTACGTCGTAGTCCCGTGCAATCCGCTTGGTGATGTCGGCGACCAGCGGATACTCGATGTTGCCCAGACCTCCCTGATCGCGCGACAGATTGCGCCAAGCCAGGTGGCTGAAATGACTGTCGACGCTCACGCCGATAATCTGCACACCCTGCTCGGCGAATTCGGCTTGCCGATCGGAGAACGAAATGATTTCCGTCGGACAAACGAAAGTAAAATCGAGCGGGTAAAAGAACAGCAGGACGTACTTGCCCTTGTAATCGGCCAGCGACAATTCTTTGAAGCTGCCGTCGGGCATGACGGCCTGTGCCTTGAAATCGGGAGCGGGCTTTTGTACCAATACGCTCATGAAAAACACCTCCGGTTGAGATGGAATTGGAACTTGTCAAATTGTCACTGGGACGCGGGCGGTCAGCCAAGAATCAGCGGCCTGCGACGGTCGCTTCCACGGCCGACTCGAGATAGACGCCATCCTACCCGCTCATGCCCAACTTGGGGAGGGACGCACCGGTGAACCAACCGACCGAGCCCAGCGGTGTAGACCGCATCAACGACCAGCACGTAACCGTCGAGCAACTTCGCGAACTGATGCGCCAGTTCGTGCGCGAGCGGCAATGGGAAAAGTTTCACAACGCCAAAAACCTCTCGATGTCGCTGGCCATCGAAGCCGGCGAACTGCTCGAACACTTCCAGTGGCTGACGACCGACGAAGTCGTCGCCGGCACGAACCTTGACCGTGGCGGTATCGCTGACGAACTGGCCGACGTACTTTGCTACGCACTCTCGCTGGCCAACGCGCTGGACATCGACATCGCTTCGGCGATCCACCAGAAGATGGCCAAGAATCGCCTGAAGTATCCAGCCTGAGCGAGAGCCGAAGCACGACCGCGTGCGCCGGCTAGCCGGTAGTTCGGCCCAACATACGATCGAGCGAGTCGGAGGTCTGATAGATCAGCGCCTCGGGATAGTGCTGGTAGGGATGAAAATACTCGAACGTCACGTAGCCTTCGTAGCCTTGCCCCTCGAGCGCGTCCATGACGGCTGGCCAATTGGTCGTGCCGTCCAACAGCGGACGAAACGTCTCGAGCGAGTAGTCCGTACCCTTCTTCGTGAATTCTTTGAAGTGCACGTTCTTGGTCCGTTTGCCGAGGATCGGCACCCAGTGCTCGGCGAACTGGAACATCGAGATGTTGCCCGTGTCAAAGTGGACTTGGACGCGCTCGCTGGAGAAGCTGTCGACGAACGCGTTCATCTCCATCGGCGTCATCAGAAATCCATTGAAGAAGATGTTTTCCATATTCAGCGAGACCTTCAACTTCTCAGCTTGCTTGACCAGGCTGCCGATCGCTTCCCTGGCTCGCCGCTCGCACAGGTCGTTGGCCACCGGCTCGTGATCGTCCCGCCAGGGAATATGGACCGCCCCTGGGACGACCAGCAAGTTTTCGACGCCCAGATGCGCCGCGGCTTCGGCCATGAGACCGGCCAGTTCGATGCCGCGCGCACGCTTGGCTGGATCGTTGCTGGTCAGCGGATAGGGCCAGAATAGAAACGAGCACAGGCCGCTGATCTCGATGCCTACCTTATCTGCCAAGTGGCGAATCGCGGCCAGTTCTGTCGGCGAAGCCTTGGGCGAAAGATCGTTTTCCAAGTCGTAGTTCAACTCGATCCCATCGAAGCCGGCCCGTTTGGCCAGCCGCAGGCAGTCCTCGAGATTCATACGCTGGGGATAAGGAAAGGCCCAGAGATTGATGCTCTTGCGCATGCGGTAACGTTTGGGACTAGCTCGACGATCGTCAGCCGCGCCGCCTGGCGACTGGGCCGGGTCTGCAGCAGCGGCAGTTGGCGCCAGGGCCGCTCCCGCAGCCACAGCCGCTGCGCTGGCCAGCGAAAGCGACAATAGTTCCCGTCGATTAACCGAACGCGTTTGTCCGAACGTGATGTTCATAGCGATGACCTGCTGAGCAAAGGCGGGAATGAGGCTGGAAAGGTTCTGCGAGGATAAGAGCCCGAGCTCGATTGTAGCGCATGCCTTGCTTAAACACTGCGCATCGCCGCGTGAAGGCCGTTTTTCCGCTTCCAAGCTACGACCACCGGCCGCACCCTCGGGGAATTGCTTATGTGACAAAACGGACCACAAAAATATCTTTTTCCAAACTTAACGCAAATGGCACTCCCTTTGCCAAGGACACTCCTATCCTGGTTTCTGTTCGGTGAAGCAGGCGGATGACATAGGGAGGGAGAGAAGGATGGCCAGTTGCCCGGCAGTGACGAGCTCGCACAGCAGCGGTGTGCGACCCGCGGGAATTCAGTCGGCGATGAACGAACGTCGCCGAGCGCAGGCGGCCGTTGCCTGGCGTTGTGTGGTCGCGGGAGTGACCAGCGTATGGATGTTGATGGTATGCAAAGCGATCATCGGCGGCGCGTCGGCCTTCGATACGTACCTGACGATCAAGTACGCTGAGTCGCTCGACGTCTACGAGCAGAACCCGGTCGGGCGCTGGCTGATGGGACTCGATCACGGGCCCGTTGCCCAAACCCAACAGATTGCCGCGTTCATCACAGCCCAATTTCTGGGGACGCTGCTGGTGCTGATGGCGATCCAAGGTGTTGCGTATTGGCGCAGTCGTCTGGCGGGACTGGTGGCCATTCCCGTAGCGGCCTTCCAGTTGTCGTTAGTCGCCCATCTTTTGTTCGGTCCAGGCTAAGGCTCGAGGTCGTGATCGCGAGGTAGTGATCGTTTCGGCACAGCGCTTGCGTTGTCTCGATCGTCTCCAAAATTGTTAGCGAGGGCGGTTGGCTGGGTGCCAAGTCGCTCGGCTTGCAATCACTCTTGACGCCTTTGAGGAACGATCATGAAAAAACGACTGTTGCTATCCGCCGTGGCTGCTTGTGGAATGCTGACCGGTACGACCTACGCTCAATTGAACCTGGGGGGCGCGATCGGCGCCGGCGTGAATCAGGCTGCGGGCGCCACGCAAGGCGCTGGCGCCTTGAGCTCGGGAGTTAACGCAGGCTTAAACACCGGAGCGAACGTCGCGGCTGGCGCAGCCCAAGGCAGCGGCGCGATCGGCGGCGTGAACAGTGGATTCAACGCAGGCACCCAAGTCGGCTCACAGCTCGGTTCTCAACTCGGCGCGCAGATCGGCGGCACCGCCGGACAAGTCGGCGCTCAAGTCGGTTCGGCTTTCGGATCGCAGGTTGGCGCTCAAGCCGGCACACAATTGGGCGCGCAGCTGGGCGCACCGACACTCGGCACGCAAGCCGGTGCCCAACTGGGCACGCAGGCTGGCCTGAACCAACAAGGCCTCTATGGCAACCAAGGCTGGCTGGGCGGTCTGTCGAACGATTTCCGTAGCTCGCTGCAACCTGGTGCCGGTGGAGCATTGGTGTTCCAGGACAATCTCAATCCGGCTCTCCAGCAATACGGCTTCCGCGCTGGTGACCAGGTCATCGGTATGAACGGCCAACCGCTGCAGGCCGGACAACTGGACGCCTACCTGCAACAGAACCCGAACCAAATCCGCGTGCTCCGCAATGGCCAGACGGTCGTGCTGGACACCAATCGCCCCATGCCTAGCGCCATGGTCCAAGGTGGCGTTCACAGCGGATTGCAAGGTGGCGTTCAAGGTCGTCCGCGTTTGGGCATTACGATGAACCCGACGCAAAACGCAGTCATCGTCTCGTCGGTCGCTGCGGGCAGCCCGGCCCAGATGGCTGGCATCCGCCCCGGCGATCAGATCCTGGCCGTCAATGGCCGTCCGGTGAACAATCCCAACGCCATGATCCAAGCCGTCGGACAGGCCAATGCCAACCAGAGCCTGGCTCTCCAACTGCGCCGCAACGGCCAGGTCATTGAAAGCCAAGTCATGCTCTCCGGCAGCGGCATTGGCCAGCATCGCGCCGGCTACGCACCACAGGGACAAGGTATGGCTCAGGGTGACCTGAACAGTCGCATCAACCAACTCGAGCAAATGCTGCAAGACCTTCGCAATGAAGTCCGTCAGGGTGCCAGCGTAGGCGCTCAGGGCGCGGCAGCTCTGCAGACCGGCGGACAGAGCGCCGCCGGCAGCACCAGCGCATCGGGCAGCTTGGACGCTTCGGCCAATGCCGGCGCAGCCGCCGACTCGTCTAGTGACAGCAGTAACAAACAGGACAAGTCGAACGATTCGTCCAGCCAGGATGATTCGTCGAAAAAAGATGATTCGTCGAAGAAATAAGCTGCTGCGAACGAGAATTTTTCAGTAAGCCTTTGCCGACCTCGCACTAG
>JBQCJB010000985.1:0-4158 GCA_051953155.1 Aureliella sp.
ACTGGATTTCCCACGTCCGCGAGCCTTTTTTTTCGCAGTGCGTGAACGCATCACTTGTTCGGTGACGCTCGCTACTTTTGCGGAGCAAAAGGCGACTCTATTGGCTTCGCCAAAGGCCGCATTGGGCGCGCGCAGTGGGCGGGGGAAGTGTGCCGAATGGTGACACTTCGTGGGCGTTTGGGAGTTCGGCGGGGCTCGACTAGCGTTTGTCGCGCGGTCGCGTGATTTGCTTGTCGGGCCCGGCGTCGAACGAGCCGTCGCCCATCGCGTCTTCGATGTCGCCGACTTGCGGATCGCCGCGGCCGACGTTGCTGCCAGCCAAGCCGCCGAGAGCGTCTCCGCCGCCGGGCGTGCCGACTGCGTGCACGTCTGCCAAACGCTCCGCATCCGCCCGCTCGTCGCGCGAGCTCAGGGCTTCAGCCTCTTCGAATTTGCCCGAGCCGCGTCGTCGCGACTCGCCCATGTCTCCTTCCGGCGCCATCGTGTCGCTCGGCTGCAATGGCCGACCCACGTTCAAGTTCGGCGGGGGGATCGTCGCCGCCTGTGATGCACAGGCAATGCACTGGCTGGCAAAAGGCAAGGCTTCCAAACGCTCGACCGCGATTTGCTTTCCACAGGTTTCACATGTCCCGTAGGTGCCCGCTGCCAAACGATTCAGAGCCTGGGAAATCTGCTGGCTCAGTTGCTCTTCGTGTCCCAGCAGCGTTGTGCTCAGCTGGTTGAGGTACTCCTCGGTGCCGCTGTCGCCTAGATGCATCGGAGCATTGGAGAGGTTTCCGGCCGCTTGCCCGCCGCTGCCCTGAAAGGCTACTTCTTGTATCGATTCGACATCACCTCGGACCGACTCGGCCAATGCACCCAAACGTCGTCGAAAATGCTCGGTCAGCTGCTCGTTCATCTTGCTCTTCCCGGGTTAAATCAGGCCACGGGCACGCACGGATCGGCGTGCACAGTTCGACGTGCCCAGGCTAGCGGTTGCCGACCGGTCCACGCCACAATCGCCAGAAGCACATCGCACAGGGCGTGCCAAGGAAGAGCCGTTTTCAGAGTGAGCCGCGGACGATGGCGTTCAGAGCGACGAATCGGCTTCGTCGGCAGCCGCGGCGGCGACAGGTCCGGGGGCAACATCCAGTTGCGGATTCTCCCAGAACACAACTTCGCTGGCTGTAGCGGCGTTACACAGCACAGCGGCAAAATGGCGGCCGTCGGGCGACCAGGCAAAGCCTTCCACGCGGCCGTCGGGCATGGCACTTTGATAAATCACGCCGTATGGCTGGCCGTCGCTTTGCCAAAGTCGAATGCGGCCGCGTTCGTCGCCAGTGATGATCGTCTGGCCGTCGGGCGTCTGTGTCACAGCGGTGACCGTGCAGAAATGTCCGCGATGCACAGAGTGCTTGTTGGCCTCATCCAGACTGTGGATGCGCAGCGTGCCATCGGAATGCCCGCTGAGCAGGCGTCGTCGCCGCGCATCGATAGCCAAAGCGGCCGTCCCGTTGCCGCCGCTGTACTCTTCGATCAATTCGCCACTCTCGGCATTCCAAACTTTCAGCGTCTCGAAGTCTCCCCCCAGGAACAAACGCTGCGTAGCTGGATCAATCGCCAGGGCTACGCCGCTGTTGGTCAAAGTCTTTTGCCAAGCCAGCGAGCCATCCGCAGTATGCCAAGCTGTCAGGCGGTTGTTCTCGCCAGTGGCGTACAGGAAGCGTCCGTCCGGAGAAAAGGCTGCGTCACGGATCAGCACAAAATGCCCCGGAGCGTTCCCCCGCTCGACTCGCGTGCGGAGCCGCGGTTCGGCAGTCAGCTGCTCGCCCATCCACACGTCGCCCTCTGCCGAATAAACCGCGTGCAGCCGGCCGTCGGCAGACGTAATGCTTTTGAGTGGCATGTCGACGGGCATCTCGAGACGTCTGCGGTCGTGGCTGGAGATCCCGAACGACACCGCGGGTCCAATCTCGCTGAAGACGCTGAAGCGCTCGTTCGATTCCCAGCGTACGTTTTTCCAAAGTCCGCGGCTGTCCAAACGCCGGCGGAACGCGTGAGCGGTGCTGCTGAGCCACACCAGGTTGCCGTCCTCGTCGGCCGCGACCAGTTCCGTCTTGTCGACGAAGGTCGCCGCCGTGATCACGCCGCTGAGAATCTGGATCGGCGGCTTGTCGAGTTCTTGCACACGCGGAGGCTCGCGAGCGGCAACCGCTTTGAAGTAGGGAATTTTTTGGATGCACACCGTGCCTTCGCCGCTGCACAGCGCCAGATGCTTGCCATCGGCCGAAGCGGCCATCGTTTCGCCAATCAGGCCCGCAGCGAAGGTGTGCAACCGCTTGCCCGTCAGCGTGGAAAACAAATCGATATGGCCGGGCCCGCGCGTATTGACCGCCAGAACTTCGCGATTGGGCAACCAAGTGTGCGAAGTAATCGTTGTGTCGAAGTTCTCGAGCACCGCCGCACATTGTCGCGTCGACAGTTCGTGGATTTCAATGCGTCGGTTATCAGCTACCACCGCCAGGCGATCGCCCGATGGCGAAAAGGCCAGTTGCCGATTGCGGCGGCGAGTTGGAATCGCAAACGCGTCGCCGGTGTCGAGATTGGAGACGATGACCGGTTCATAGCGCGGCCCGGAGGCTAGCCACTGGCCGTCGGGTGAAAACTCGATCGATTCAATCGTCGTCGGATGGAAGTGCTGCTCGAGCTCTTGCGGAGCCTCACGGCCGACTTTCCACAACTGCAGAGAGCTTGCGCTACTGTCGGTTTCCTTGCGAAAGGGGAGTGCGAGCAAGCTTTCATCGGGCGAAAGTGCCAGCGCATGCGCCCCGGGGCGAGCGTGAAACTCGCTCAGCAGCGACCGAGACATCAGCCCCCACCACTGCACTCGGCCCGCGTCGCCGATCGTAATCACCGCCCGGCGACTGGGCTGGTAGACCAACCCGCTGGCCGGATTGTCCAGCGTCGGAAATCGGCGATAGCGGGCATTGAGTTCCCGGTCCAGCCAGTGCCACTCGACACCCAACAGCGCCGGAGCGTCCGCAGCGGCTCGATCGAGAATCGAACGCGCATCCGCCCAGTTGCTCTTTTCCCAAGCTTCGAAGGCCAAACGCATGTTCGCGTGGTAGCCGACCGCCCGCGCCAGCTTCTCGCTCTCCTCGGCCCGCAGCTGCATTTCCGCCGCCGCGTGACGCTGCGCATGCGCCTCGCCGCGCTGCACGTGAGCGTGAACGAGCGCCTCGACGAGCTGTTCGCTGTAGTCCTCCAGTTGGCGATTGTGCACGACCAGCACGGTTACCAACAGCGAAGCAAACAGGACACACAGCACGGACAAGGCGGCAACGGTCGGATGCTGGCGCGCCCAGCGAGCGCAGCGCTCGCTGATCGGAGCATGGCGAGCCACGACAAACTGGTTGGACAGATACCGCTGCAAGTCTTCGCGCAGCTCAGCTGCCGTGCGGTAACGGTCTTCGGGGTTTCGCTGCAGGGCGCGCAAAGTTATGGCCTGCAGGTCGCGCGGCAGACGCCGTCGGTCTGGCGGGCTGAAAGCCGCGTCCTGTTCGCAAATCTTCCGAGCCAAGTCGTAATCGGATTCGGCCGCGTGCGGCAACGTGCCGGTGAGTAGTTCGAACAGAACGACTCCCAGCGAATAAATATCGCTGCCCGGACCGATTGCATCGATTTGCCCGCGCACCTGCTCGGGGCTGGCGTATTCGAGCGACCCGACGAACAGGCCAGTGCGTGTTTCGTCCTGATGCAGACGAAAGTACTTTGCCAAACCGAAGTCCGACAATCGCGGACTCCAGTCGCCCGGTTTGTCGCTGGGCACGTCTGCTGGAGCGTCAGCCTCGAGGGCCGCCTTGCGCCCGGACTTGCGTCGTTGTGCCGTAGCGGAAAAGACCGGCCGCTGTTCCAGCAGAACATTGCCTGGCTTCAAGTCGCGGTGGATGATGCCCCGTTCGTGCGAGTGATGCACGGCATCGGCCAACGCCAGAATCCATCGCGCGGCCTGCTGCGGATCGGCGCAAAAAGCGGCCGACACATCCGCGCGGCGAGCAGTATCGTCAGACTGTTTCGCAACTTGCTTGGCAGTTGCCTGGGCTTGGCGGCGACGCTCGGCCAGCCACTGGGCCAGCGTGGGCCCCGGGCAGTATTCACTAACGATATACAAAAGATCGC
>JBQCJB010000986.1:0-7429 GCA_051953155.1 Aureliella sp.
AGTCCGTTCGTCCGGGACCATGCGCTAATAGAATCGAGCTCTCAAAGTTCGTCGCGCGTGCGGCCCCGAGGTTCCGCCGCAGCTATCCCACCAAAAAAACTATCCTGCCCCAAATTCCCACCTAAGCTATCCCGCCAAAAACACGCCCACCTGAAGCGCTCCCTCGGAAACTTGGCCGGCCTGGCCAGGTTTCTGGCTCCCTTTTTTCGTTGACCGCGAAAATCGGCGGGCTGTTAACCGGCTCAGGTCACCTTCGCCAGCAACCTGCGCTGTTAACCTGCGCTGACAATCGCGACTGAGGACGTACGCTAGCGAAAGTCGCGCCAGAAGCACGTGACACATTGCCCCAAAGAGGATCGAGGGGCGTAGAATAGATTGCCTTCCGCCTCGCGTTGTGCGCTAATGGTCTCGGGTAGAGCCACCTGGAACAGGCGGCGAACCTGCCCCCCCAGCCCCACTTCCCGCCGCGCGGGGGCGAAAGCCGGACGCCGTCACCCCGCGAAAATCCCCTCAGCGCTCCCTAGCGACGTTGCTTTTTTTGACTTTGCCATTCTTCAAGTTGCCAATGAATAGACACTCCGGTTCCCCTTTTGGCCGGCCGCTCAACCTCGGGGGAAGAGCCGGTTGGTGGTGGTCGCTCGCCCTGCTGGCTCTGGCCGGCTGTTATGACCAACCCGCCATTCGACAGTACACCGTCCCCAAAGAGTCCAGTCTGGCGTCGACCTCCGGCGGAAGCGGGACGCCCAGCGAAATCCTGGGCGCCATCGCGCCAGAGGCCGAGGATGCCTGGTTCTTCAAACTGATGGGAGACCCGGAAAAGGTACAGCAGTACAAGAGCGAGTTCCGCCAACTGGTCAGCAGCGTGTCGTTTGACGACAGCGGCAAACCCCGCTGGCAACTGCCGGAGAAGTGGCGCGAAGAAGCCGGGGGCCAATTCGTCTATGCCAGCCTGCGGCCGCCGGGCGAAGAGTCCGTCAAGATCAGCGTCAGCCCACTGCCTATGCCCGCCGATCTGGCAAAGCTGGATGAAACCACTTGGCAGCAGTACGTCGTTGCCAACGTCAATCGCTGGCGCGGCCAAGTCGGTTTGGCCGATCAGTCGTGGGAGCAGATTTCCTCCGAGCTGGAAAAAATCGAAAACCTCTCCAAGGAGCGAGCCCCCGCGTACTTTGTCACGCTGCGCGGCACTGCCGCCAGCGGCGGTGGCATGGGTATGGCCATGGGCTCGCCAGCCACCAACGCACCCGAGATGCCGGCCGCCGGCGCGCGGGAACGGCCCAGCGGCCGCGGGCTGCAGTTTGAATTGCCGGACAACTGGCACAAAGTTCCGCCGCTGAGCGTCATTGCTCTGGAGTCGTTCCAAGCCGACGGGCCGGACGGAACGAAAGCCGACGTGACCCTGACCTCGGCCGGCGGTGACACACAGTCGAACGTCGTCCGGTGGAGTTCACAGATCGGTGGCAGCGCCGAACTGGCCACCAAAGCGTTGTCCGAATCGAAGAAGTTGACGGTCAACGGGGCGCAAACCGAGGTCGTCTTGCTGGCTGGACCTGAAAAGGACAGCCAAGCCATCATGGCTGCGATGATCCAGTGGAATCCGCAGAGCACGCTGTTCGTGAAAATGGTCGGCCCGGTCGCGGCGGTCGAAAGCCAACGCGATGCCTTCATGTCCTTTACTCAATCGCTCAAGTGGTAGGTTGCCGTTGATATGAGTGCCAGTTCCCTCCCCACAGGCCACACCGCTTCGCATCTGGCCGTTGGCCATCGCCATAAGGCCGAGCCCTTCACAGCGTGGTCCGTGCTCAAAGCATGCGGCTCGTTGAAAATCACTGTCGTCATGTTCTTGCTGGCCATCTTGCTGGTGCTCTTCGGCACGCTGGCGCAGGACGAGCAGAACCTCAGCGAAGTCAAGTCGCTCTACTTCAACAGTTTTCTGGCGATCGTCCCCTTCGACGTCCTGCTGCCGATCACGATCTTTCCGCATGCCGAACCGTTGCCGTTTGCCTTTCCGTTTCCAGGCGGCGCGACGATTGGCTTGATCCTGATGGTCAACCTGATCGCGGCCAAACTGACGCGGTTCCATGTCTCGGCCAAAGGTTCGCGTTTGGTGGTCGGCACACTGGTCAGCCTGCTCGGAGCGGGCATCGTCGTGGCGGTGATCCTGGCGGGCAATGCGACTGATGGCTTGCAGGGCAAACCGCCCGTCAGTTATGCGTCGCTGTGGGGGATGCTTAAGGGAGGTATTTGCCTCTTGACCGTAGCGGCCGTCGGTACGGCTATGTTCCGTCGCGACCTGCCGTCGCTGGCCCGCATCTCGTTGTGGGTGATCGCTTCGCTGATGGTTTGCTTGAGCGTCTTCTTACTGGCCAGCGGTGACAAGGTGCGGCTGGACGATCCGGGCCTGCGCATCGTGTGGCAGTTGTTTCAGTCGAGCGTGGCAGCCATGGTTGTGCTGGCCGGATTGTGGATGGTCTTCGGCAACCGCGGCGGCAATGTGCTGATTCACGTTGGCGTGGCTCTCATGATGCTCGGCCAGTTCATCTTCGGTGACCGGCAAGTCGAACAGCGGATGTCGCTGGCCGAAGGTCAACAAACCAATCTGGTCTACAGCCAGAGCGAACTAGAACTGGCCTTGATCGATACCAGCAATCCTACCGAAGACACCGTGACGGCGATTTCCGAGCGCATGCTCCAGCGGGCCGCCGCCAAACAGCAGGTGATCGACGCCCCCGAGTTGCCGTGCAAAATCAAGGTCCTCAAGTGGATGCCCAATAGCAGTGTCGGCGAAGTGAAGGCCGACCAGAAGAACCTGGCCACCGCCGGGATCGGTCTGCGAGCGGCGGCCACCCCGGAACGCACCAATGGCGGTGCCTCTAGCAAGATCGACATCGCCTCGGCCTACGTGGAAGTCATCGACAAACACACTGACAAATCACTGGGCGTGGTTTTGCTCAGTCAGTATTTCAACGATCAGAAACAACTGTTCATGGGCGCGCCGGCCGACCAGAACGAATCGTTGACCATCGACGGCAAACCGTACTCGCTCGGCCTGCGTTTCCGCCGCGAATACAAGCCCTACCAGGTATTTCTGGAGGATGTCGAGCGGCAGAACTATGCGGTCTCGGACCGAGCTCGCGACTTTTCTTCGCATGTGATCATCCGCGATCCCAAGGACGGCTCGGAACTGAAAGGGCACATCTGGATGAACAATCCGGTGCGCTACCGCGGCGAGACGTTTTATCAGAGCGAGTACAACTCGATGCGCCAGAACGGGCAAGTCGTCGAAACGACTGGCTTGCAAGTGGTCGCCAACCAAGGCTGGATCATTCCCTACGTGGCTTGCATGCTCGTGCTTTTCGGAATGTTGGCCCATTTCATCGGCGTCTTTTTCCGCTTTGCCAATCGCTTCGAACGCGGCGCCATCCCGACGGCCGAGTCGATCGGATTCCAGCATGCCGCGCCACCGCGGCGAGTGTGGATGACGGCCGCTCCGCTGGCGCTGTTGATCATCGGCATGGTCGGTTACGCGGCGATGCCGCCTCGCAAATCGCCCGATGCGATCGACTGGTACGCAGTTGGAAAAATTCCAGCCATGCACGAAGGGCGTCCCAAGCCGCTGGATACCGTGGCCCGCAACGTCCTGCAGCAGATCGGCGAGCCGCTGTTCGGGGCGACGCCGCGGCCCAAGGATATTGCCAGCGGCCAGCGCCGCAGCGGCACTGCCTGGCTGATCTCGCTGATGGCCGACAAGGAGTGGCCGGCCGACGCGCCGGTCTTTCGCGTCTACTCCCAGGAAGCTCGGGATTACTTCGATTTGAAACCCAAGGCAGGCTACCTCTATTCGTACAACGAATTGCAGCCCAAGGCCGAAGAGCTCCGCAAACGCCTCGCGGCCAGCGAAAAGCTGACGCCCGAAGAAGAGAAGCTGGCACACGTTCTGCGCAAGTTGCAACTGTATGATTCGATTGCGTACAGCTACCGCCTGCCGCCACTGCCCGATGAGTCGCAGTTCAAAGACACCGAAGAGGATCGCCGCCGATTCGGTTCGCAGCTGATGAACCTGATGGAGTACGAACGCCAACTGGAAGCCTCCAATCCGCCGGCGGTGATCCCACCGGAAGCGTCCGAAAAGGGACAGCCGATCGCCGACGACCGCTGGCAAGCCTACAGCCCGGCGATCTTCACCAACTACGTCACCCAAAAACTGGGCATGCGTTCCGGCGGGGCGAATCCCGCGATTTTGAAATTCACCGAAGTGCTCGACGCGGTCCGCGATAACGACTCGCATAAGGTCAATCGAGCGGTCGACGATTACCTGGCGTATGTCAATGGTTTGCCGGCGGTCGAAAAGAAGATCAGCGGCGTGCCAGTCGAAGCTTGGCTGAACCACTTCAGCCCGACGACTTGGGGCGTTGCCCTGTACCTGGTGGCCTTTGTCGTTGGCATGGTCGGCATGCTGTGGTTTTCACCCGCAGTGCGTTGGTCGACTTTCACGATCATCTTGCTGACCTTGATCGTGCACACGATCGCGATCGTCAGCCGCATTTACGTCTCCGGGCGTCCACCGGTGGTCAATCTGTATTCCTCGGCTGTGTTTATCGGTTGGGCTTCGGTGCTCTTCGCTCTGATTCTGGAACTGATCTATCCACTGGGTATCTGCAATATCGCGGCGGCCCTGATCGGGGCCAGCACACTCAGCATCGCGCGCTCACTCGACTCGAGCGACACGATGCACGTCCTGGAAGCGGTTCTCGATACGCAGTTCTGGCTCTCGACGCACGTCATCACGGTCACGCTCGGTTACGGGGCGACATTCCTGGCCGGTCTGTTCGGGATCATCGCGCTGGTGCATCGCATGGCTTCGGGCATCGATCGCGGCGCGAAGGTAATTTCCAGCCAAAAGGAAAAAGATGATGCCAGCATCCAGACGATGCTGACGCGCATCATCTATGGCATCCTGTGCTTCGCTATTCTGTTCAGTTTCATTGGAACGGTTCTGGGCGGTCTGTGGGCCGATGATAGCTGGGGACGCTTCTGGGGCTGGGACCCGAAGGAGAACGGAGCCCTGATGATCGTGCTTTGGAACGCGCTGGTGCTGCACGCCAATTGGGACCGCATGGTCGGTCAGCGCGGGCTGGCAGTCTTGGCGGTTCTGGGCAACATCGTCACCAGTTGGTCGTGGTTCGGCACTAACCAGCTCGGTATTGGACTGCACAGTTACGGGTTCACCTCAGCAGTGCTGGTGACTTTAGCGCTGGTCGTCGTGGGACACGTGACGTTCGTCATCGTCAGTTTGATGCTGACCCGCCCGCAAACCAAGGTCGCGGCCTGAGTGTGCTACAATCGCACGACTGGCTCCTCAATTCGGATGTGACCACTCAGTAGAAATCGTGTTTGTTCCGTGACCGAATTCTCACCTGTCGCCGGCCGCCAACTGATCGGTTCGCAGTGGACCTGCGGCGGCGGCCAGGAGTGGACCAGTTCCAGCCCTGTCGACTCGCGGCCAACGTGGCGCGGGCGCTGGGCCGACCAGCAGCAAGCGGCGGACGCAGTCGCGGCCGCGTGCGACGCCTTCGAGAGTTGGGCACGCCGCGATTTGCAAGAACGGACGGCCATCTGCCGGGCCTTTGCCAGGTTCGTCGAATCGCAGCGGGGCCAGTTGGCAGACTTGATCGCCTGGGAAACCGGCAAACCACGCTGGGAAGCCCTCACCGAAGTCTCGACGGTCGTCTTCAAAGTCGAAAACTCGATCGATGCCCAACGTGCCCGGCGGTGGACCACGGTCGAGAGTCAGACAGACCTTACGGCAGTCACGCGTTACCGGCCGCACGGTGCGATGCTCGTGCTCGGTCCCTTCAATTTTCCGGCGCATCTGCCGGGCGGTCACATCGTGCCTGCACTGCTGGCCGGCAATACGCTCGTCTTCAAACCCAGCGAGTTGACACCGGCGGTCGGACAGTGGCTGGCTGAAGCCTGGCAACATGCCGGTCTGCCTCATGGCGTTCTGAATTTGGTCCACGGTGACGCAGCCATCGCGAGGCAAATGGCCAGCGACGATCGCATCGCCGGTGTTTTGTTTACCGGCAGCTATCGCGCGGGAGTCAGCTTGCATCAGTTGTTGGCCGGCAAGCCGGAAAAAATCTTGGCGCTGGAGATGGGGGGCAACAATCCGCTGGTCGTCCACAATGTCTCGAATCTGGCTAGCGCGGCGATGCACGTTATCGAGTCCGCCTACATCACTTCGGGACAACGATGCACGTGTGCCCGGCGGCTGATCATTACCGCATCCTCGGATCCTCAGCGATTGATCGAACTGCTGCGCGACGCCATTGGAAAGCTTCGCGTTGGGCTACCGTTCGACCAGCCTCAGCCTTTCATGGGGACGCTGATCCGACCGGCCGCCGCTGAGCGGATGCTGGAGGCCCAAGCTCGACTGCTCGAGCGTGGTAGCCGGGCGATTGTCGCCATGCAGCCCGATCCACGCAGCACCGCTTTGGTCACGCCGGGCCTGATCGAGGTTCGCGACGGCCAGCTGGAAGATGTTGAGCATTTCGGACCGCTGCTGAGCGTGATGTGCGTGCCGAGCTTGGACGCTGCGATCCAGGCGGCCAATGCGACGCGATTCGGACTAGCGGCGGGACTCCTGGCCGACAGCCACGAAGACTACGAACACTTTTCCAACCGCATTCGCGCTGGCATCGTCAACTGGAATCGCCAGACGACCGGAGCCAGTGGACGCTTGCCCTTTGGCGGCATCGGCGCCAGCGGCAACCATGAGCCCAGCGGTTATTTTGCAGCCGACTACTGTGCGTATCCGGTCGCGTCGCTCGAAAGCCAGCACTTGCCCGAACTCTCCGCGAAGGTTCTGCCCGGTTTAGAGGATGCGGTTCGATCATGCTCGTCGAATTGAATGTCGATGCCTTGGTCGGGCCGACGCATCACTACGGTGGTATCGGCGTGGGGAATATCGCTTCGGTCGGTCACGCGCAAGGGCGCTCGCATCCGCGGCGCGCGGCGCTCGAGGGTCTAGAAAAGGCCGCCTACGTCGCCTCTCTTGGCATTCCGCAATTCGTGCTGCCGCCTCCGCCGCGACCGGATCTGGAGTATTTGCTCCGGCTCGGGTTTGAAGGCAGCTTTATCGAGCAGTGCCAAGCGGCGCGACAGTCTGCGCCCGCCGCCTATTCCGCGGCCTTCAGCAGCGCGTTCATGTGGGCAGCCAACGCCGGCACCTTCGCGCCGGCTGCCGATTGCAGCGATCACCGCAACCATCTGACTTTGGCCAACCTGTGCAGCAGCTGGCATCGCGCGTCCGAGAGCCGGGAGCGGCACGTTCAGTTCTCGCACATGTTTGCAGGGGTTCAATCATGCCCCGGCGGCGCGACGGAAATCCATGCGGCGCTTCCGCCACTGGTGCCGCTGCGCGACGAGG
>JBQCJB010000987.1:0-3593 GCA_051953155.1 Aureliella sp.
CCCAGGATGCTGGACAGCTGTGGCGCGTCGTGCATTCCAATACGGTCGCTGGCGGATATTGGCTCGAGAGTGCTGTCGTCGCCGGGGTCGCGCTGACCGGCGCGCCGACCGGGGTCGTGAACCTGCTCCCCATCGGCGCCAGCGTCGGTCAGGTCTGGTGGCCGATGCCCGCGCCGGTCGCCGTCGGTTACGAGCCCCTGTGGCGCACGGTAAGCCACGAAGTGCGAGCCAATCCGCCGCTGCCTCCGGCGCAGATCGATCTGCTCAACACGCACTCGAGCCCGCTGTTAGTCCTGATCGGCGACCGGCGAAATGCGGGCGTTCAACAAGTTCGCATTGAGCCTGCTTCGCAATCGACCGTTGCCTTTGATCGGGACGCAGGCGCGACCATTGTCGAAACCTATGAAATCCGCGGTCCGAGCGGGCTATGGGATCGCCAGCAGTTCGTGACGCCGATACCGCCGGCGCCGATATATGATCTGAGCGTCTACGAGATCTTTCTGCAGTCGATCGCGATCGATCGGACCGGCACAAGCCCCAACCCGATCGAGGACGTCAACTACCAACCGCGGAGCATCGGTTGGGTTCCGCTGCCGCAGGGCACAGGTTTGCCGGAGCGCGGGCAATTCGACGTCTTTGCGCAGGCGCGAGCCGCCAACAATCCGGGCGCGGTCCGACGGATCGACCCCCGCAGCCTCGAAAAACCAGCCGCGACCCCCGACCCGCTGGAAGCCAAGCTCCAGGAATTCGCGCCACCGCCACCCGTCCCAAGCCCAAGTGCGCCGGCGAGCCCACTGCCTTCGAGCGAATCGCCAACGCGGAAGAAGTTTTGAGCGACGGCTAAGCAATCGAGCGATAGTAGTCGATCGTTTGAGCTAATCCATCCTCGAGCGACGTTTCCGGCTCGTAGCCGAGCAGCTGGCGAGCCAGCGAGATATCCGCCAGACTCTCGCGCACGTCACCGACTCGCGGCGGTTGAAAATCGGGATTCGCCGGTACGCCGAGATATTTGGAAAGCAGATCGAGCAACTGGCGCAAGGTCGTTCGCCGCCCGTCGGCCAGATTGATGATCCGTCCGGCAACTCCTGCGGCCTCACCTGCCAACAAATTTCCCTGAACGACGTTGCCGACGAAGGTAAAGTCGCGCGACTGGCCGCCGTCTCCATAAATAATCGGTCGCTGCCCGCCCAGCAGGCGGGTGACGAAGATGGGGATCACCGCCGAGTAGGGACTGGCCGGGTCTTGCCTCGGACCGAAGACATTGAAATACCGCAGGCCGACCGTCTCGAGGCCGAAGCTGTGATAAAAGGCTTCCAGGTACAACTCGCCGGCGAGTTTGGCGGCCGCGTAGGGGCTGAGCACTTGCGGCAGGTCGGTTTCACGTTTCGCGGAGTAGGGGCGATCGCCGTACGCGCTGCTGCTGGCTGCGTAAACGATGCGGCGGACGCCAGCCCGCACTGCCTGATGCAGCACGTTCACGGTGCCGGTAACGCACGCGCGATGTGTCGCTAGCGGCTGTTCCAAGCTCAGCGGCACCGATGCCAAAGCGGCTTGATGGTAGACCAGTTCCACGCCTTGGATAGCCCGACTGACTGCGCTTTCATCGGCGACGTCTCCCTCGATGAACTCGACGTCATTAGCGACCGGCGCGAGATTATGGCGGAAGCCGGTGCAGAGATTGTCGAGCACCCGCACCCGATCGCCGCGCTCGACGAGCGCCTGGACAATGTGAGAACCGATGAAGCCCGCGCCGCCGGTGACAAGGATGTTTTTCATGGTGCAGATGCGTTCATGCCTCAGAGATGATTCGGTACCGAAATTCGGGTTTTGCGGAGGCCGCTAGGTTCGTGCGCTTGGTTCGGTTTGCGAGCTCTGGGGAGCGCGGTGATGGTCGCGCGATTGGTGACGCTGCCCCTCACCCCCCAGCCCCCTCTCCCCGAAGCGGGGCGAGGGGGAGACTGTTTCGTTTCGTCCTCTCCCCGAAGCAGGGCGAGGGGGAGACTGTTTCGTATTTGCCATCTCGCCGACGCGGAGCGAGCATTTTCGCTGTTTAGCGCGCGCCCAATTTCAGCGTGACACGGATTCAGTACTAGACCGATTCCAGCGCTATCCCGATTCCAGCGCTATCCCGATTCCAATGCTAGACCGATTACAGTGCTAGACCGATTACCGCGCGAGACCGGGGTCAGCGCGAGACCGGGTTCAGCGCGAGCCTAGTAGGTGGCGGACGGCGGTGGCGATGTTGGGTTGGCGCATTAGCGATTCGCCTACCAGCATGGCGCCGACGCCGGCGCGCTCCAATACTTCCACATCGGCGCGCGTCGCGATGCCGCTTTCGGCGACCAGCAAACGATCGGCCGGAATCTCTTTCTGCAGACGCAATGTATGGTTTAGGTCCACGGTGAACGTGTGCAGGTCCCGATTGTTGACCCCGATGATCGGCGTGCCCGTCGCCACTACGGCCGGCAGGTTCTCGCGGTCATAAAGTTCGATGAGCGCGTGCATTCCGAGTTGCCGGATCAATTGATACAGCTGGTCGAGTCTCTCGGCGTCGAGGCATTCGGCGATCAGCAGCACTGCGTCGGCGCCGGCGGCCCGCGCTTCGTAAACTTGATACTCGTCGATGACAAAGTCTTTGCGCAGCAGCGGCAGTTCGACTTGCTGACGAATCGCGGTGAGATAATCCAGGTCGCCTTGAAAATACTGGCGATCGGTCAAAACGCTCAAACAGCTGGCGCCCGAGTCGGCGTAGGCGCGGGCGATGGCCAGCGGATCAAAATCCTCGCGGATGATCCCTTTGGAGGGGCTGGCCTTTTTGACCTCAGCGATCAAGCGAATCGGCGGCGCGCCGCGGAGTGCGGCTAAGAAATCCCGCGGCTCCGGCGCGGCGGCGGCAGCGCGCTGGCACGCTTCGATCGATCGGCGGTTGCGCGCGGCCGCGATCTCGTTGTGCTTGGTGGCGACGATCTTGTCGAGAATCGTACTAATGCTTGAAGTGCCTTGCGCCGGTGAAGACCATCGGGATGCGGTGCAGGTTGCAGGCTGCGATGACTTCATCGTCCCGCCGGGACCCGCCCGGCTGAATGATCGCGACCACGCCGGCTCGCGCGGCGGCTTCGATCGAATCGGGGAACGGGAAGAAGGCGTCCGAGGCCAGCACGCTGCCGGCCGAGCGATCGCCTGCTTTGCGAATCGCGATTTCGACGCTGTCGACTCGGCTCATCTGACCAGCTCCGACGCCGACCAGCGAGGTGTCACGGGCGAGCACGATTGCGTTGCTCTTGACGTGCCGCACCATTTCCCAGGCGAAGTGCATGTCGTCCCACAAAGCGTCCGCCACCGGCACATCGGTGACCGTGCGCCACTGCGAGTGCAATGCCGGCAACGTGTCCGCTTCTTGAATCAGTGCACCACCGCTGAGGAAGCGGATTGACAGTTCGGGCTCGACCGAAGGCAGACGCCCGACTTGCATCAGCCGCACGTTATCGCGCCATTTAGGACGGGTGGTCAGCACGCCGACGGCTCCGGCTTCGAAATCGGGCGCCACGATCGCTTCGATGAAGCGATTGGGTTCGACCAGGATCTCGGCGGTT
>JBQCJB010000988.1:0-2327 GCA_051953155.1 Aureliella sp.
TCGATGCCGCTGCACGCCTCGTCGACAAACAGCTTGCCGGAGCGCACCTCAATCAAATTGCCTTGCCGGAGGTGCGCCAAGCCAATTAGGTCCAGCAGCGCGCTGGCCGACTTGGATGAGAGCTCTTGCAGGCCATCGACCAGCAAGCGGTCGAAACGTCCGGGCAACGGGAGGGTGACCCACAGCAACAGCGTCCATCCGAGCCAGCGCGCCCAGGCGCCGGTTTCCAGTCGCAGCAAGCCCCAGCCGGTGACGCAGAGAATGGCTGCGGCATGAGCTAGCCACGGCGAAAAGCGGAATGCAGCCCCAACGCCCAGGACCAGTCCCAGCCCCCACACACCCAGGCCCAGTCGAGCTCGCGTCCGACTCTGCGTCCAGACGACCTCTGCCCGCGACACAGCCAGCACCACGAAGGCCAACCAGGCCAGCGGGAAAAATTGAAAGTGCGGCCGTTCCCAAAGGTGGACACACTGGAGCGCCAGCAGCGGCGAGAGGCCGATCAGGCTGGCGGCCAAACCGATTTCAGGAATCCAGCGCTTCATTAAAAAACTTCGCTCGAGATCACGAACCGACGCCAATGTCACGAGGACTCAGAACCACCAACACGACCAACTTAGGCCGATTCCCGGCGATAGTCTGCTTCTACCATTATCCTGACGATGTCCTCGAAGGCCACCCGCGGTTGCCAGCCGAGTTCTTGCCGGGCCAACGAGGCGTCGCCGACCAATTGGACCGGATCGGCCGCGCGGGCGAAGCGTTTGTCAAAGGTAACGTGCTGCCGCCAATCGAGTCCCAAATGCCCGAACGCCAGTTCGAGCCAGTCGGAGACGCGGTGCAGCACGCCGGTGGAGAATACGAAGTCTTGGGGCACCGGATGCTGCAGCATGGCATGCAGGCCGCGAACGTAGTCCGGCGCGTACCCCCAATCGCGCTGGCCTTCGATGTTTCCCAGCGGCAAGACGCGTTGCCGCCCCAATTTGATTCGAGCGGCGCTGCGAGTGATTTTGCGGGTCACGAATGATTCACCGCGGCGCGGCGATTCGTGATTGAAGCAAATCGCGTTGCAGGCGAACAACTGGAAACTGTCTCGGTAAACCCGCACCATCTGCGTCGCGAACGCTTTGGCCACGCCGTAGGGCGTGATGGGCCGCATCGGCGTGTCCGGCCCCTGGGGCTGGTCGGTCGGCAGCCCGAAGATTTCGCTGCTGCTGATGTGGGCGAATTTCGGAACCGGATCGCAATCGCGCAGGATCTCCAGCAGGCGGAGTGTCCCCATCGCCGTGAATTCGCAGGTCGATTCCGGAATATCAAAACTGGCCCCCACATGGCTTTGACCAGCCAGGTGATAGACCTCCTCAGGTCGTGTCCGCAGGATCAGTCGGCGGATCGTCGTGGTATCATCCAGGTCGGCGTAGTGCAGAAACAAACGCTGGTTGTAGACCGCTTCATCGCTCGTCAAATGGTCCAAACGCGTTCGAACCGTGTTGCTGCTACGCCGAACCAGCCCATGAACAACGTAGCCCTTTTCCAGCAGCAGTTCCGCCAAATAACTGCCGTCCTGCCCCGTGATGCCAGTGATAAATGCGGTTTTCTTAGTCAATGTAGTCGCCTGTGATGATCTGGTGAGTATCCACAATCGGCTCCAGCGGCCGCTTCGCCCGCTGTTGGGACCAACGTTGAGACGGCCGCTCGACGACGTACCAGAAAGCGTATGCACTTAGGATCGAAATGACGAACGCGGCCATCACGCCCAGCAGCGGTGAGTCGAAGCCTTCTGGCAAACGCCTTACCAAATTAACGACCCGCACACCGATCGGCACGTGAACCAGGTAGAGCGAGTATGAGATAGTTCCCGTCCACGCGACCGGAGCCAGCCACTTGGGCAGCGCCCGTGTGCCGCAGGCAAAGATCGTGAGCGCCGTCAAGGCGCCGACCACAGCGATTTGGAAATCTAAGCACCAGCCGCATCCCGCGACCAGGACCAGGAACGTTGGCCAGAACTGACGTCGGCTCAGCAAACCCACGCAGCCTTGAAAGGTCACCATGCCAAGCGCGAAAAGGGGCAACCAGTTGGGCAACAGGCTTTCATTGCGAAGACCGACAAGCCCGACCAGGCTCATCGCCAACAGCGACGCAATGCGAATCGTTGCACTCGATGCGCTAACCAGTGGAAACGCCAGGGCGCAAAAGATATAGAACTGCAGCTCGACCGCCAACGTCCAGTAAACCATGTTGACCCAGGGATAGCCGAGAACTGCATTGAGATAGCCAAGGTGGGCCAACAATTGGGGCGTCGTGTACGCCGAGTGTGTGCCCTGATATCCGGG
>JBQCJB010000989.1:0-6538 GCA_051953155.1 Aureliella sp.
ATTCGACTGGGGAACGCACGCTACAAGTCGTGCGGGCTTTCCTGGCCGCTGGCTTTCCCGTGGCCTTCGGGTTCCCGGTGCCCAATTCGATCTCGTCCGACGCGGACATTCCGTATCGGCCGGCTACCGATGCGATCCTCGGCGGCCAGGCCGCGCTGGCCGTCGGCTACGACGACCGGCATGTCTGCGACAGTCGCGGTGCCTTGCTGTTCCGAAATTCCTGGGGCAAGCAGTGGGGCGAAGCCGGCTGTGGCTGGCTCCCGTACTCGTTCGTCGAGCATCAATTAGCCGTCGACTTCTGGACGCTGATCAACCCGAACTGGCTGGCTTCCGGCGAGTTCACCCAGCCGCTGGTGATGTGAAAAAATTCACGGACTGGATTGAAGCAGATCGACCATGTTAGAAGCATTTGCCCCTCAACTGCTGCGCAAACGAATCTACCTGATCGTCGCCGCGCACCTGGCTATCTTCGCCCTCTCCTACGAAGTGGCCTTCCGCTTGCGTTTCGATTGGGCGATTCCCGCCGACATGCGGCAACTTTTTTGGCAGACCATCCTGTGGGTTCTGCCAGTGAAGATGATTTTGTTCCAGCGTTTCGGCAACCTGCACGGCTGGTGGCGTTACGTGACGTTTTCGGACCTGGCGTCGCTGTTGGCAGTGGCCGTGCTGTCGCTGGTCGTCGTCGCCAGCGTCGACTATTTCATGGTTCCCAGCCTGCAAATTCCGCGGGCCGTGCTGCTGCTGGACTTCGGTACAACGGTGATGCTGGTCGGCGGACTGCGAAGCACCTGGAGATTGCTGGACGAGCACGTGCTGCCCACGCTGCAAGCGACCAAAGGACAGCGGCCCGTGCTGCTGATCGGCGCCGGCCGGCAAGGGGCAGCTTTGGCGCGTCAAATTCACACTAATTCACGGCATCAGTTCCGCGTCGTCGGCTTTCTGGACGACAACCGCGCCACCTGGGGTTCGTTCCTGGGAGGCATTCCGGTCCTGGGCAGTCCGGAAGCGGCTGTGACCTTGTGCCAGGAGCGGGACGTTCGCGACATCCTGATGATGGCCAACAGCGTGCCGGTCGAACGTTTGCGAAACCTGCTCGGCCCTTATCGTGCCGCCGGCATCCAATTAAAGGTCATCCCGCGCGTCGATGAACTGCTGCATGGCGATTACCGGTTACAACCTCGCGACGTCGACATCAATGACTTGTTGGGACGCCCGCCGGTCCAGCTGGACACTGCGGCGATCGCCGAGATGATCGCCGACAAATGCGTGCTGGTCACAGGGGCCGGCGGCAGCATCGGTTCGGAGATCTGCCGCCACTTGCTCAAGTGCCGGCCGCACAGCCTGGTCATGGTCGAGCGAGCGGAGAACAGCCTGTTCTTCATCGAACGCGAACTGGTCGCCAATCGCAATGGAGTCCAAATCATTCCGTGCATTGCCGACATCTGCGACGCCCCGCGCATGCAAGCGATCTTCGAACAGTACCGGCCACAGTTGGTCTTCCACTGCGCGGCGCACAAGCACGTGCCGATGATGGAATCCAATCCGGGCGAAGCGATCAAGAACAATGTTCTCGGTACCGTCGCCTTGGTCGATCTGGCCGACGAAATGGGTGTCGAGCGGCTGGTGATGATTTCGACCGACAAGGCGGTCAACCCGACCAGCGTCATGGGCGTCTCCAAACATTTGGCCGAACGTTACGTGCACACGTCGTCGGAGATCTCGAAAACGAAGTTCGTCGTCGTCCGCTTTGGTAACGTCCTGGCGTCCAACGGCAGCGTGGTCCCCATCTTCCAGGAACAGATCCGCCGAGGCGGGCCCATCTCGATCACGCACCCCGAAATGCGGCGGTACTTCATGTCGATCCCCGAAGCCTCGCAATTGGTGCTCCAAGCCGCAGCCATGGGCAAAGGGGGCGAGATCTTCGTGCTGAACATGGGCGAACCGGTCAAGATCATCGATCTGGCCCGCGACCTGATCCGCCTATCGGGACTCTCGCCCGAGGACATCGAGATTCGCGTCACCGGCGTGCGGCCAGGTGAAAAGCTGTACGAAGAATTGTACTTCGACGAAGAGAGCACGCTGGAAACGCACCATCCGGATGTTCGCGTGGCCTACCACCGTCCCGACGATCGGGATCAGGTCCTGGCGGCCATCGCAGAACTGCAGGGGGTCGTGCATGCCACGCCGAGCGAGATACGAAGGCGCTTGCTCGAGGTTGCGCCGGAATACAGACCGACTTTCGCGGAGTCTTCCGGTCAGCCGAGTTTGGTCTCCGAAAGCGCGTTCTCGCTCGAAGGGATCTGAACGCACCCCACTCTCCTGCCGCGAGCGGCCCATTGTGCCCCGCGGGACCAGCGCACCATGACGAATCCACTCGAAGGGAATTAAAAGGTCTGCTTCATGGCAACTGCCGAAATACGCGAGCGATTGATTTTGCCTAAGTGCGTCACGGCGCCAGTGCTGCGCATCCAGCCGACTCGCGGCTGGAGTTCGCTCGGCCTGCGCGAATTGTGGGACTACCGCGAACTGCTGTACTTCTTGACGTGGCGGGATATCAAGGTTCGCTACAAGCAAACCGTGCTCGGCGCGGCTTGGGCAATCCTCCAACCGCTGCTGACGATGGCGGTCTTCAGCCTGTTCTTCGGCAGCCTGGCCAAGATGCCCTCCGACGGCGTACCCTATCCGATCTTTGCCTACGCGGCTCTGGTGCCCTGGACGTTTTTCGTTTACTCGCTGACGCAGTCCTCCAACAGCGTGGTGCAGAGCGCGAACTTGATCCGCAAGGTCTACTTCCCGCGGCTGGCGATTCCGATCACCAGCGTGCTCTCGGGCGCGGTCGACTTTGCCTTGGCCTTCATCGTCCTGCTGCTGATGATGCCGATCTTTCACTGCGCTCCCTCGTGGAACGTCGTCTGGTTGCCTTTCTTCTTCCTGATGGCCCTGGCCTGTTCGTTGGGAGTGGGCCTGTGGCTGTCGGCTTTGAATGTCCAGTTCCGCGACGTGCGTTACATGGTGCCGTTCCTGACCCAGTTCTGGATGTTCGCGACTCCGATCGCTTATCCGAGCAGTCTGCTGAGCGAAAAATGGCGCATCGTTTACGGGCTCAACCCGATGGTGGGCGTCGTGGAAGGTTTTCGCTGGGCACTGCTAGGCACCGACACGGCGCCGGGTCCGAGCATCGCGGTATCGGCCTGCGTCTCGCTGGCCCTGGTGGTCAGCGGCGCATTCTACTTTCGCCGCACCGAACGCATGTTCGCCGATCTGGTCTGAACGCGGCGCCGGGCGCAAAAAAACGCTCCGGCGGCAATTGAAAACAAGAACACCTGAATCAAGTGTGGTTTGAACCAACGATGACTTCGCGCTGTTTGATCGTGGGCGAGGTGGCCCAGGCGCACGATGGCAGTCTGGGGCTAGCCCATGCGCACATCGATGCGATTGCCGCCGCCGGCGCGGATGCGGTCAAGTTCCAGACGCACATCGCCGCGGCGGAATCGACCCCCAGCGAGCCATGGCGCGTGCGGTTCAGCGAGCAGGACGAGTCGCGCTACGATTACTGGAAACGGATGGAGTTTACCGAACCTCAGTGGCTGAGCCTTCGCAACCACGCCAAAGCTCGCGGCCTGCTGTTCGTCAGCTCCCCTTTCTCGGTCGAAGCTGTCGACCTGCTGCGCCGCGTCGGCGTCGATGCCTGGAAGGTAGCCTCAGGTGAAGTCAAAAGCGCTTCGATGTTCCGACGGATGGCCGAGAGCAACTTGCCGATGTGGCTGTCGACCGGCATGAGCCCGCTGGCGGAAATCGATGAAGCGGTGGCTCGCATGCGCGCCAGCGACCTGGCGGTGACCGTGATGCAATGCACTTCGGCTTATCCCTGTCCGGCGGAACAAGTCGGACTGAACATGCTGGCGGAATACCGCCAGCGCTATGGCTGCGATGTCGGACTGTCGGACCACTCGGGGACGATCTATCCGGGGCTGGCGGCGGTGACGCTGGGACTGGACGTGCTGGAAGTGCATGTGACGCTCAGCCGCGAGATGTTCGGCCCCGACGTTCCTTCGTCGGTGACGACCGCCGAACTGAAGCAGTTGGTCGAGGGCTGCCGGTTCATCGAGCGGATGCGGGCCCATCCGGTCGACAAGGACGCGATGGCCGAGAGCCTGGCGCCGATGCGGAGCTTGTTCACCAAGAGCATCGTCGCCCGCGTCGATTTGCTGGCCGGGACGGTGCTCGGCGAACAACATTTGGCGGAGAAGAAACCCGGTAACGGAATTCCTGCAGTGCGCATGCCGCAGATTTTGGGCAGCAAACTCAGGCGGGCTGTTTTGGCTAACGCGCAAATCCGAGAGGACGATCTTGAGTAACCCACAAAAGAAACTGCGTAAGGTGTGTGTCGTGCTGGTGGACCGCGCCAACTACGGACGCCTCAAACCGGTCATGCGCGCGATCGCCGACCATCCCGACCTGCAATTGCAGACGCTGGCTGCCGGCACGATGGTGCTCGAACGTTTCGATACGCCAGTGCGCGTCGTCGAACAGGATGGCTTTCCGATCGACGGCCAGATCTTCATCGAGCTCGAAGGCTCCAATCCGGCGACCATGGCCAAATCGGTCGGCATCGGGCTGATGGAGTTTGCCAACGAATTCCGGCGGCTGGAACCGGACATCGTGCTGATCATCGGCGACCGCTACGAAGCGCTGGCCGCTACGATCGCTGCCGCCTACATGAACTTGTGCATCGCCCATATCCAGGGAGGCGAAGTCTCTGGTTCGATCGACGAGAGCGCTCGTCACGCGATCACCAAGTTCGCCCACTTCCACTTCCCCAGCACGCGCCGCGCGGCGGAGTATGTCATCCAAATGGGCGAACGCCCCGATACGGTGCTGACCCAAGGCTGCCCGAGCAGCGACCTGGCACGCCAGATGGACCGGACGCTTTCGCCCGAGGTTCTCAATCGCTCCGGGCACGGGGCGGTCATCGATCCGGCGCAACCGTTTCTGTTGGTGATCTTCCACCCGACGACGACCGAGTACGGCGGCGAAGGGGAGCAGATGGAAGAACTCCTGAACGGTTTGCACGCTCTGGGACAACCCACAGCGCTGCTCTGGCCGAACATCGACGCTGGTTCCAACCATGTCAGCAAGGTCATTCGCCGCTTCCGCGATGAGAAGAAACCTACCTGGCTGCGAACCCTGATCAATCTCAGCCCGGAAGACTATCTACGCGTGCTGGCCAACGCGGCCTGTGCGATCGGCAACTCGAGCAGCTTTGTGCGCGACGCGGGCTTCTTTGGCACTCCGGTCGTTATCGTGGGCAATCGCCAGGAAGGCCGCGAGACGGACGAGCACCTGATCCATGCAGCCCCGCTGGCCGCGCACATCGAGATCGCAGCTCGCTTCCAACTGTCTCATGGCCGCTACCCACCCAGCACACTGTACGGTGATGGCTATGTCGCACAGCGGATCGCCGATGCGCTGGCCACACTCGAACCGTACGTTCAGAAACGGTTGCACTATATCTATGACAACGATCTGGAGGTCGGTGCCGCAGACGGAATCACGGCAGCCCGTTTCCAGTTGCCTGACGGCCGAACCGCTTCGGCACCATCAGCCGGGATGCCACCAGCCGGCCAGCCGAGCTTTGCCGACGCGCGCTCGATGGCCATGGCCGGAGAAGAGGATTGAGCATGCGGGTATTTGGACTGGTAACGGCGCGCGGTGGCTCCAAAGGCGTCCCGCGCAAGAATCTCGCGCCGCTGGCCGGCAAGTCGCTCCTCGAGTGGACGGCCCAGTCGGCTTTGGCCTCTCACCGGCTGGACCGCGTGATCTTGAGCACCGATGACGAAGAAATCGCCGACGCCGGGCTAGAGTGCGGCCTGGAAGTCCCTTTCATGCGGCCGCCAGAACTGGCTCGCGATGAAACGCCCACCCTGCCCGTGATCCAGCATGCGATCGAACACCTGCAGGCGCGCGGCGAACGCTTCGACGCGGTCTTCCTGCTCCAGCCGACCAATCCACTCCGCTTGGCCAGCGACATCGACGGGGCGATTGAGCTGATGGAACGCACGGGAGCCGATTCGGTGATCGGTTTTGTCGACGTCGGCGAAAAGCATCCGGCGCGGATGAAATTCATCGCCGACGGCCGTGTCATCGACCCGCCGTTTGCCGAACAATTCGAAGGCCAACGCCGGCAGGATCTGCCCCAGCTCTTCCTGCGCGACGGCTCGGTCTACCTGACGCGGACGTCGGTAGTGATGGAACAAAACTCGATCAAGGGGCGCGATTGCCGCGCGTGGATCATTCCGCCAGAGCGCGCCTGTGCGATCGATTCGCCATTCGATATTTTTCTGGCTGAACAACTGCTGAAGTGGCAAACGTCGAGCGTCGCCTGATGCAACCACCGAGCCTACTGGATCGACCAACTGCCCAGCGGAACCCGGCGGCTGCAGGGAGGCCACGGCTGCTGGTCAGCGAAGCGAGCAACTTTTCGCGCCGCGCCGCCGCGCTGCTCGAAACGGTTGCCGACGTCCAGCTGGAAGACCTT
>JBQCJB010000990.1:0-2502 GCA_051953155.1 Aureliella sp.
GAAGCTTTGGACTTCGCCACTGGGTAGCTCGAGCGTTTGCACCGAAACCGTTTGATTGAGCGGTTGCCCACCGCGGCGGACTTGCAACGTCGTCACCGCGGTCAAGTTGAGCGCGCCGGTTTGGGTTTGTTCAACCCGGTAATGCGTCACCCCGACAGGCGAGGCGTTCAGATACTGGGCTTCCCAATATTCGTAAGGCAGCTTGTCTGCCGCCAACCAGTCTTCCCCGCCGGCGTCATCGGGCGTCGGCTCGGGCAGACGCTGCTTGGGAGCCGAACTGGCCCGTCCAGCGGCAGCACCCGCAGGCGACGGTGTTGCTCCCGCAGTTGCGTCCCGGGAAACGTTCCGGGAAACGTCCTGTGAAGCGGGCGGCAGGGCGGAGGATCCGCTCACGACGCCAGCGGCAGGCGGCGGCGCGACCGTGCCGGGATCGGACAGTTGCGTACTCGACCGCGCAGAGCCGCGTTCGGAGGAGTTGGCCGAGTCGATCTCTCCTGGCAACGGAGTGGCGCTGGTCTGCTCCTTGGCCTTGCTCTCAGGACGGCTGGTGGACGCCGGGCGGCAGCCGGACCAGACGCACAGCATCAGGCAGGCGCACAAAGTTCGCAGATGATTCGCCGATCGAGCGCGGCGGCAGACGATCGGCTGCTTGCGGGCGGCTGCAGCGAGATAGAGAGGCATAACTTCCACCGGCATTGCGGGAAATACACATGGGAAACGCTTTGAGTATATCGCGCGCCGGCGGGGGGATGGGCCATTGGCCACGTTGGCGGGGTCGTCGGCTGGTGACGGTTGTGCCGATTTGCCAATGCCCGCGGCGGTCCGAAGGGGGCGCAACTGGGAAATCGACATTCGCGCGTGTTCACGGTGACCTAATTTTGGTTGTCGGTTCGCTCCGGCGATCAACTGTCCGGGCCCGAACCAGCGTCTTCCCCCCGAGACCGATTAAGAGATTAAGCAAATGGGCTCAAAGCCAAGCTCGCAGACCAGCAGTGTACCTGCCAACACTCCGACCCGCGCTCAAACCGTCACCAAGTTCCAACAGGTCACCGAAGACCAGTTGGAGGCCCACATGGAGGTCTTTCGTTATGGCACGTTTGATCTGACCGATGCGATTCGCCCGTCGATCGAGCTGGAGATTCTGCCGCGTCAAGGCTTTCGCTACGACACCTACGTCGATCCCAACAGCAAGAATAAAGTTCCGGTGATCATGGCTGCGGCCAGCCGCGAACGGTTGTTCGATTTGTTCATCGACATGATCGGCACCCTCGGCCCGGTCGTCGACGTCGTGCTCGAGACCAGCCACTATCGCCAGAGCGGCGGGCACGAAGACTTTTACCGCGAGCACATCGACATGCCGGTGCTCAAAAGCATCCTGTATGACTACGAGAACATGCTGCTGAACGACGGCTGCACCGGCATCGCCGTGCTCAATCCCCAGCGGCAGCAGGAAGTGCAGTTCGACGAGCACAAGATGATCATCGCCTACGGTTCGCCGCTGGAGAGCTTTGAACGGGTGTTGATCAGCCACGACGTCTACAGCGAGGCGGGGCTACGCTTTTTGACCGAAGCGGAACACGTCCACAGCAGCAGCGACGCGCTTTACAGCGAATTCCAGACGCTGCGGATGCGGCTGGGCATGGAATCGGAAAACGCCCCCGACGACGCCGAATACGCCTAAGCCCGCACCAAGCTCGCCCAAACTAAGCTAGTCCGGCCTAGGCCAGTCCGGCCCAGGCTAGCCAGCCCGGGGCCAGTCAGTCCGCGGGCGCGCAACATCCGGCTCGGGCCAGCGCGGCTCGAATCTAGACCAAGTCCTGTTTGCGCCGCGTGCGCGATGCGCTGCGGTTGCAATCTTCGCACACGCCTTGAATGATCAGGCGGTGCGAGCGGACGCGGAAGCGATGCTGGCGGGCCACTTCTTCGCGCAGCTGCAGCAGCTGATCGCTCTGAAATTCGAGCAGCTTGTGGCACTTCAAGCAGTACAGGTGGTCGTGCTCGGGGTAGCCGTAGTCGTGCTCATAGACACTGCGGCCGTTGAGTTCGAAGCGGCGGAGCAGCCCCGCATCGACGAACTCCTTGAGCGTGCGATAGACAGTTGGGCGGCTGACGTGATTGACTTCCCCTTTGCGCGGCAGTTGTTCGAGCAGTTGATCGGCGTCGAAGTGCTCGTGCCGACTGAAGACCTGTTCGACCAGGAACCGCCGCTGATCCGTACTGCGCAGCCCTCGGCTTTGCAGGTATTCTTCAAACCGTTCCGAAGGGGATTGCGAGACGCTTACAGCATCAAACTGAAGAGCGTTGTTTTCACTCACTGAACTATCCTGAAACCGGGCTCGACCCAGCCCGCGCGCCGCAGCGGCGGCACATCGCCGCCGTTAGCGCACTCGGGCTGCCCCAAACTGGCTCGGGGCCGTGTTCGATTGTAGAGCACAAGCTCCGGCTTTCCAATTGAGACCGGCTGGCTCAGAACGTCTCCGCTAGGCGTAGGCGTCGAGGAAT
>JBQCJB010000991.1:0-2972 GCA_051953155.1 Aureliella sp.
CCCGAAGCGTCGTTGAGCTTTGCCAAGCATGACCGAGCGGACATCGTGCTGAGGCCGGATCTCGACTTGCTGAACTTCGTCGATCTACCCGTCGGCGAGCCCTTGGCCCAGTTGGCCGGCCAGTCGCTCGAAGGCGTCGAAGTGCGCGACGAGAGTGGTCGCCTGGTGACGGACGAATTTTTTTCGCTCGACAACGGCCAGTTGCGATTGGCGCGGAGCGTATTGCCGTCGATGTTCACCTGCAGTGTCGAAGCGATTCGCAAAGACTGCGTCGGCTACTTTACCGAGCACTATCCCCTCTCGAAACTCAGGTCTGATGAACCGGCGCCCGACGCGTGACGTGCGGGCTCTCACGCTAGCCCCCGCCGAAGCGGTTGGGTAGCGTCTTGGCGTAGAGCAGCGTGACGGCTCCGCAGGCCAGCAGGCTCCACGGTATCCACTCGGGCGGTCGGATGACGCGATTCGGGTCGAGCATCGGTTGCGGATCGAACCAGGCGGCCCCCTGCGGGACCGGCACCTGTGGCTGCTCGGCGGCCAGGGTCGCGCTATCGATGACAAGGCACTCGACGCCGAGGATGACCAACATCGCGCCGACGGCTAGGAAAAACGCACGCCACACAGACTGCTTCCTCGCTGTCGAACCAAGGGGAAAAAAGAATCCGAAACGCGCCTGCAGAAGGCGAGGCCGGCTGGTCTCTGACATCGACTCGGTTTCGCGTTCTGGGCCAATCAATTCGGCGATGTGTGGATTTTGAGGGCAAGTCTGCCGATGGAAGTCGTCAAGGGCCTCTATTACGGGTATGATGGGGAAACCTTACCCAGTTTGAAAACTCTGGTTTGGTCGATTAATCTCTCAAGCTGCGGATCGGGGCCGGCGGCCGCTGGCGGGCGCTGGAAAGCATCGAGCGAACTTGTGCGAATGTCCCGAATCGCCCGCGGGACCGGTGACCGCTCGAACGAACCTGACCCCACACTTCCTATAACACCCACCTTCAGGAGCACTGGAAATGACGAAGAATTTCTCGCGTCGTACGTTTGTCAAATCGACGGCCGCCGTTGGCGCCGGCTACTGGGTTGCCGGCGGCGTCGCGCCGCGCGAGAGCCGCAGTGCGATCGAACGTGTTCAATTCGGTTGTATCGGTGTTGGGGGCAAAGGCAAGAGCGACTCCGAAGACGCTAACCGAGCTGGCGATGTGGTGGCGATCACCGACATCGACGAAGCCACCATCAAGAACGAGATCAAGCGTTTCAAGACCAACCCGACCGTCTTCTACGACTTCCGCGAGATGCTCGACAAGATGGGTGACAAGATCGATGCGGTCACCGTCAGCGTTCCCGACCATTCGCACGCAGTTGCTGCCGCGACGGCCATGAAGATGGGCAAGGCCTGCTTCTGCCAAAAGCCGCTGACGCGCACGATTTGGGAAGCTCGCCGCTTGGCCGACATCGCCAAGGAAAAAGGCGTGGCCACGCAGATGGGCAACCAAGGTTCCGAAAAGGCTGGTCTCCGCGAGGCAGCGGCCCGCATCAAGGCTGGCTTCATCGGCAAAGTTCAGGAAGTCCACGTCTGGACCAACCGCCCCGTATGGCCGCAAGGCATCAAGCGGCCAGCCGGTGAGCAGCCGCCAGCCAACGTGCACTGGAACGAATTCATCGGCCCAGCTCCGTTCCGCGAGTACAGCCCAGCCTATCATCCGTTCAAATGGCGCGGTTTCTGGGACTTCGGCACCGGCGCCCTGGGCGATATGGCCTGCCATACGATGAACATGCCATTTGCCGGTTGCGAACTGGTCAACCCGGTGGCCGTCAAAGCCAAGACCTCGGGACACAACAAGGAAACCTTCCCCGGTTGGTCGATCATCGAGTTCGATTTCGCCGCCACCGACAACCGCCCTGCCCTGAAGGTCTTCTGGTACGACGGTGGCAAGAAAGCCGACGCGTCGCTGCTCTCGGGTAAATGGACCAATGCCGACGGCACCAAGACCTTCGACGAGATCAAGAACTCCGGTTCGTTGATCGTCGGCGACAAGGGTAAGATCTTCTCGCCTGACGACTACGGTGCCGAATACTACTGGCAAACCGATTCGTCGCCGATGGAAGTCGAATTCGAGCGTTCGCCCGGCCACTTCCGCGAGTGGGTCAACGCGATCAAGGGTGGCAAGCCAGCCTGGTCGAACTTCCCCGAGTACGCCGGCAAATTGACCGAAGTCATCCTGCTGGGCAATCTGGCCGTCTGGGCTGCTGGCGAAGCCAAGGACAATGGCGATCCCGTCGAGAGCCCCAAGCTGGAGTGGGACCAAGCCAATCTGAAGGTCAAAGGTACCGACGCTTACGACAAGATGATCAAACCCGAATACCGCGACGGCTACTCGGTCTAACACCGAAACGTTTTTTCAAACGTTCTCTAAGCGTCTTACAAGCGTCCCCTGAACATTCTGTTTCAGGGGACGCTTTTTTTTCAGGCCGCGTCTCACCCTCGCCCCGCTTCGCCCCGCTTTAGGGAAAGCACTCGAAACAAGCCGGTCTCCCCTCGCCGAATTCGAGTTAGAGCTTTAAATCCTATCAGTCACCACCTCGCCCCGCTTCGGGGAGCACGCACGTGTGACTCCGGTCTCCCCCTCGCCCCGCTTCGGCAATAGTGTTCGGCACACAGCTTGCGAGTTCGCCACTTTTGGCAAGTTCGTGCCGCTTTTTTTTTGCCATGCTGGGGGACGCGGGTGCGCGGCGCCTGGGATACGCACCATTCCTAGTCCTCGTCCGTTGCGTTCGGCGCATGCAGGGGCTCGGGCGGGCGACAGTTTCGCTATCGTGCCCTGATGCGCGTTATTTTGGTTTTTTCGCGGCTTGAGCTTTCTGCCGCTGTTTTTGCTTGGCGATGTGATCCTCGAGTTCGTCCAGCGTTGCCCAGCCCATCAGATAGAACTGAAGCATTTCCCAGGTGCGTTTGTTGGCCTGGAGTCCCGTCCAGAGGA
>JBQCJB010000992.1:0-2250 GCA_051953155.1 Aureliella sp.
GCGGGGCGCGCGCCCGGCGGGGCGCCCCCCCCCCCCCCCCCCACCGCGCGTTCAACTTCTAGACCAAGCACCTTAATCCGAAACTGCTTACCAGTCTTCGTCTGAGAAACTGGCGCACCTGCAACGAATCAAGCTGATCATAGAGGTTCGACTGCCATTTCCCATCGTTTGTCGGGCGTGAACGTGAATACGACTGTGGCTTTCTTGGCAAGGTTCTTTGGCGTCGTTACGGCAAATGTCTTATCCGATTTTTTTGCCTTGCGATACTGCGTGCCTTCCCACCATACTATTTCGGCGGGCAGTTTATAATCCCCCCGCGATCCAGAGTCCCTGGATACTCGCAGCTCGCCGACGCCGACGACGAAGATGTCGCTAGTAGACTCGTTTTTGTATTGAATTGAATAGTAGTGTCCACGCGCTTGGGCAACCGACGCTCGAATGTCCTCGCGTTGAGCGTACGCTACTAAGAGAACCGACATCGCGAGCGTCGAAGCCGGAACGAAGTAGTTGTTTACGCCTGAGCGAAGATCGTAAAGAGCGGCAAACGCTGCCATTGTCAGAAAGAAGACGAACACGAAAGCCACCAGGAGATGGACGGGGTTCGCTATACTGGCATGCCGACCTTGGTTCCACGTCACGAAAGGTATCGCGAGGGCACCAGCGGCTATCAGCACGTAGACGCCCATGAGGATCACGATCTTGCGCTGCTGCTTCACTTCTTCACCCTTCCCTAATTCAGTCAGCCCGCAGCGCAGTATAGTCGCGTTAAGTGACAACACGGAAGGACCGCCGCGGCCGGCGAGAGCGTTACAAGGAAAAACACCTGGCTGATGGGTACCGCTGGGATCATCGCCCTCGCTGACGCGTTCGGGTTATGAAATGCAGAAATGTTCGGACAGGAAAGTGGGATTCAAAGCATGAACCGACTCAGTAGTTGGCCGGTCGTTTTTTGCCTCGTGGCCAGTATTTCTCACGCGGTCGCTGCCGATCCGCTGATCGTGGCGCATCGTGGCCTGCTGCTGCATGCTCCCGAGAACACGCTGGCCAACTTTCGCGCCTGTCTCGAACTCCGCTCGGGATTTGAGTTCGATGTCGAGAAAACGAAAGACGGTCAGCTGGTCTGTCTCCATGACGGCACGCTGGACCGAACGACCAATGGGGCTGGCAAAGTGTCCGAACTGACGCTGGCCGAGATTCGCAAGCTCGATGCCGGCAGCTGGTTTGACCCGAAATTCGCTGGCGAGAAGGTCCCGACGATCGATGAGGTCTTGAGTCTGGTGGCTAGATACCGGCATCACCAAGTCCTGATTGCGGTCGATCTCAAAGCAGAAGGTGTCGAGGAAGCCGTCGTTCGTCTGGCGGAGAAGCACGACGTACTGCACCGCCTGCTGTTCATCGGACGAACCATCTCCGACGAGAAGGTAAGGCGGCAACTCCGACAGGCCTCGCGGCACGCCCAATGCGCCGCCGTCGCCAATCATACCGCCGAGTTTCCCGCAGCCTTGTCAGATGAACTGGCCAGGTGGGTCTACTTCCGGTTTCTGCCAACTGAGGAACAGTTGAACGCGGTGCATGTAGCCAACAAGCGAGCGTTCATCGCGGGAACAACCGTCAGTGGCCTCGTGCCAGCCAACTGGCAGCGTGCGGCTGACGCAGGCGTCGATGCTATTTTGACGGACTATCCACTTGAACTGAGACAGGCGCTCAAGGGCAAGCCGGCGGACACGAGGAAACGGTGATTCTTTTGGAGGCGCTGAGAAAAGCGCCTCGAGCAGAGTTCCTTGGTTGCGCGCGAGCGCCCAAACTTTAGTCGCCTCGGCGGTCGATGCCCTTCATGGCGAAGTCACGTTGGCATCCGATCCATTGGATTTTTAGTCGGTGGCGCGCTGGCGTAAGCGGATTGCCTCGCCCCACTCACCCGGGACGATACTGGTGCGGCACGTGATCTTTTGATTCGTCGCGGCGGCTCGCGCCAGCAGACGACCGTCCGCCAGTGGCATCACGCACAAGCAGTGCCTGCCGTCTTGGTGCGATACGAGCGCATCGAAGACCAAAGGGACTGGCGAGCCGCCAGCCGAAACCAGCAGGTCCACTCGCTGGCCGACGACTAAGTCCGACGTATCCAGCCAAGCATTTAACAAGACCGAGACGCCCGATCGCGACGCGATCAACAATGTCGCCGGCGACACGTGGCGGCTTAGCGAGATTTGCCAATCGTATCGAACCCAGCCGACCGAGAAGGACAGCGTC
>JBQCJB010000993.1:0-4565 GCA_051953155.1 Aureliella sp.
CGTCGCGGATTTCGTCGAACAGAAATTCTTCTCCATCGAACAAGACAAAATCGACGCCGACGGGGAATTTCTCTTTGGCAAATGCGTGGGCCATTTCCATGCACAGGGCGACGCCGCTGCCACCGTCGTTGGCGCCGACAAAGACGCCGCGCGGACGCACCGGATCGCGATCGGGGAACGGCCGCGTATCGTAGTGCGCGCACAACAAGAGCCGCTCGCGGACCTCGGGTTGCCAGCGGACGATCAGATTGGTCATCGTCACCGGCGATCCGTCTTGCGGATGGCGAGCAACAAACGATTGCCGTTCGACTTTCGCCCCCAACTTTTCACAATGCTCGGTAATCATCGCCTGCATTTGCTGCATGGCAGCCGAGCCACTGGGACGCGGGCCGAGGTCGCAGACGGCTTTCAAATAGCCCATCGCGCGATTGGCATCGAACTCGCTCTTATAGGGCACGTTGACGGCTTCCGCATCCGAACAACCGATCGACAACATCCATGACGCGGTCGCTACAGCAGCGGCGATTCCCAACCACTTTGTATTCAAAGCCATCACAACATCCCGCATTGGCAAGTTCCGATCCTGATCCATAAGATAGCAGGTAGGCTGATCAGGGGAACACACCCGCAAGTCGATCCCGATGCAATTTTGGAGCTCCGTTTTGCCAACACCGGTCGTCACCGTCGCGTCCCACCGGTCCGATTTTTCGAATCCCAGTCCCGAAGCAGCCGACGCCATCCGCCTTCGCGGCGTGCGCACGCATAACCTCAAAGGAATCGATCTGGACTTGCCCCATAACCAGTTGACCGTCATCACGGGCGTCAGCGGCAGTGGCAAAAGTTCGTTGGCCTTTGACACGATTTTTGCCGAAGGGCAACGGCAATACATCGACAGCCTCTCGGTCTACGCACGTCAATTCATCGATCAGATGCAGCGCCCGGATGTCGATTTGATCGAGGGTTTGCAACCCACGCTGTGCATCGACCAACGCAGCGGTACAGCCAACCCGCGCAGCACGGTCGCGACCGTCACCGAGATCTACGACTATCTCCGGCTGCTGATGGCCAAGCTCGGAACGCCCCACTGCTTTGCCTGCGGTCAGCCAATCGTCCAGCAGTCGGCCGAGCAAATCCAGGCAACCCTCGAAGAGCTCGGACAGGGAACTCGCCTGGTCATCATGGCACCGATCGTTCGTGGACGTCCTGGCGGTCACCGCGACGTGTTCATCGCCATTCGCAAAGCAGGTTTGTTGAAAGTTCGCGTCGACGGCACTCTGTACGATATCGAAGCGGTGCCCGAACTGGCCGTTCGCAAAAAACATTCGATCGAGGCGGTGGTCGACAAGATCGTGCTTCGCGAGGGATCGTCGAGCCGCCTGGCCGAATCGATTCGCCTGGCGCTGCGCCTGGCCGATGGGCTCGTGTCGGTCAGTGCGCAAAGCGGTTCTGCGGCCGGATCGGAGAGTGCCAAAGGAGTTTGGGATGAACGCCTTTTCAGCACTCAATACGCCTGCGCGAACTGTGGTGTCAGCTATGAAGAGCTGGAACCGAGAACCTTCAGCTTCAACAGCCCGTACGGCGCATGTCCGGTTTGCCAAGGCATGGGCACGCAGCTCCAGTTCGATCCCGACGGACTGATTGCGGACTGGCAAAAGTCGCCGGCCAAGGGGGCGATCGCGCCCTGGCAAACGGCGCCGGCGAAACTCAAACGGCAGCTGCGGGCGGCGCTCGAGCCTGCCTTGGAGGAGGCGGGCGGCCAATGGGACGAACCGCTGAGCAAGTTAAAAGCCGCCGCGCGCCGCAAGCTGGTGGGGCTGCTGGTCGACCAACTCAGCAGCATTCTCGCCGTCGCCGAAGCCCGCGAGGACGAATCGATGCTGGAGTGGCTGGCCGGTTTCCGCTTGGCCCTCCCTTGCCCTGCCTGCCAAGGCTCGCGATTGCGCCCCGAAGCCCTCTCGGTCACCGTCGACGGACACAACATTCACCAACTCTGCAGCAAGAGCGTGCAAGAAGCGCTGGTATGGATGGAAGGCTATCGACCCGAGGCAGCGAACCTGCGCGTCGCCGAGCCTATCCTGAAACCGATACTGCACCGCTTGCGGTTCCTCGATAAAGTCGGCGTCGGTTACTTGACGCTCGAGCGCGGGGCCGACACGCTCAGCGGCGGCGAGCTGCAGCGCGTCCGCCTGGCCACCAGCATCGGCAGCGGCCTGGTCGGAGTCTGTTACGTGCTCGACGAGCCATCGATCGGTTTGCATCAGCGCGACAACGACCGATTGATCGAATCGCTGCGCGAATTGCAAACGCAGGGCAACACGGTGATCGTCGTCGAGCATGACGAGGCGATGATGCGGGCCTCCGATATCCTGGTCGACATCGGGCCGGGTGCAGGCACGCGCGGCGGCGAAATCCTGGCCGTCGGCTCGCCCGCCGAGGTAGCTGCCGATCCACGCTCGACGACTGCCGCCTATTTGCGCGGCGAAAAGTTCGTGACGCTGGACCGACCGCGGCGATCTCCGGGCGAACCCGCCTGGCTGGAAATGACCGGGGTGCAGTATCACAACCTGAAGAACGTCTCGGTACGCGTCCCGCTCGGACTGCTGGTCGGCATCACGGGGGTTAGTGGATCGGGCAAGAGCAGTCTCATCGGCGAGACCCTGGCGCCGGCTGTCGCGCGAGCGCTCGGCCAGGCAGCGCACAAGCCCGGGCCATTTCGATCGCTCAGCGGCGTCGAGCATGTCGACAAGTTGATCGAGATCACGCAGGCTTCGATCGGACGAACGCCGCGGAGCACGCCGGCAACCTACTGCGGCGTCTTCGATCTGATCCGCACCGTGTTTGCTTCGACCAACACGGCCAAGCAGCGCGGCTACTCTTCGAGCCGTTTCAGTTTCAACACCGGTGGTGGCCGTTGCTCGCAGTGCCAAGGCCAAGGTCAGGAAAAGATCGAGATGAATTTTCTGGCCGACCTCTATGTGACCTGTTCGGTGTGCGGCGGATCGCGGTACAACCGACAAACGCTCCAGGTTCGCTACCGCGAGAAGACGATCGCCGATGTGCTCAATATGAGCGTCGACGAAGCGACGGAGTTCTTTGAAAACTTCAGCAAGATCCACCGCTTGCTCGATAGCCTTCAGCAAGTCGGGCTGGGATACCTGTCACTTGGCCAGAGTTCGACGACGCTCAGCGGTGGCGAGGCCCAGCGCATCAAGCTGGCCACGGAGCTGGCCCGAGCGGAAACCGGCCGGACGATTTACTTTCTCGACGAGCCGACTACCGGGCTGCATTTCGAAGATTGCCAGCGCTTGCTGGGCGTGCTCGACGGCTTGGTAGCCCGCGGCAATACGGTCATCGTGATCGAACACAACTTGGACGTCATCCGAGCCTGCGATTGGTTGATCGATCTCGGACCCGACGGGGGCTCCGGTGGTGGCGAAATCGTCGCAGCCGGCCCGCCTGAAACGCTCGCCCGCACTCCGACGAGCATCACTGGGCGGTACCTGTCACCCCGATAAATACCTGCCGCCCCAATAAACTCGCGGGCACAGGTCGTTCACGCCAACGGCACTGGCTGGTTCGTCGAGCGGTTCGTCGAGCGGTTCGTCAAGCGTTGCCCGCGCCGCCGCTGGCGAGCGTCGGCGCCGCCGGCGAGCTCGGGCTGCTGTCGACCGGCGGAAGGTGACTGCCTCGGGCGGCGACAAGGGTTTCGATCACCAACAATCCTAGCGCCGCCACCAACAGCCACCGCCAGAGTTTTTGCCGGCTTTCGAGTTCGGCGATTTGCGAAAGCCTGGCGGACTCGGTGCGTTCCTTCGCGGTCTCGCTCTTGCCGGTCACGACGCCCAACTGCCCGAAGCGGTCTAAATCGAGCGGGTCGAGTTGGCTTTCGCTGATCGGTAGCGCGATGGCGATCTGACGCCGTTGGCCATCTTCGCTCAGCCAATACACTCCCGGCTCCTCGAAGGCTAAACCGCCACCCTGCGCAAGCGTGCGAACAGGTCGACCATCCAAGTGCGTCGCCGTGACGGTCGCCCCATCCGTCTTCGGAATGACTTCGCCGACCTCATAGACCGAGTTGAGTTCCAGGGACTGGCCGCGTGGGTCCAGCATGCCAAAGAGCAGCGGCACGAACTTACTCGAAAGCGCAAACTGACTGCCCGTGGTTTGCCAACCTGCAGTCAAGATCCACATTTCGCCGCGGCCGAGACGCCGATGTACGATCGCCGGCGTCTGGTCGTCGAAACGGGCCAGCACCTGCAGGTCGCCTTCTCGAACGCTGTCCGCCGGCAGCTCGAGCGCCCGATGGGACCAAAATCGCACTTTGCCAAAGTCGTTGAACTTGGCATCGGCCAGCGGCTGGAACAAAGGGTGTTGGAAGTTGATGTCCGACAAAAGCGCAAAGTCGCGCGACTCCGCTTCACGGATGCTCAGGCCGCCATCGAGTCCTAGCAGTTGCACAAGCAATCCCTCGGATTCCCTCTGAGGCAAATCGCTGTCGGGCGCATCCTTTTCAGCCGGCTCTTCGCTGGCAGCCGACTTCGTCTCGAGGCCGGGGCGCGCAAGGA
>JBQCJB010000994.1:0-3693 GCA_051953155.1 Aureliella sp.
TTCATCCGTTTGAGCACCGCATCCGAGCCGCTTTGCGCGGGGACGTGAAGATAAGGTGAACACTTCGGCAGCGAGCGCATCGTCTCGAGCAATTCGACGGTCATGTCTTTCGGATAGTTGGTGACGAACTTGATCCGCTCGATGCCGTCGACTCCATGAATCATGCCCAACAAGTCAGCCAGGCGGACCGTGCGTCCGTCCTCTTGATAGCTGTAACTATTGACCGTCTGGCCCAGCAGAATAATTTCCTTGCAACCCTGGTCGGCCAGCACTCGGGCTTCGGCGACGATCTGCGACGGCGCACGCCCTTGTTCGGGTCCGCGCGTCATCGGAACGATGCAATAGGTGCAGAACTTGTCACAGCCGATCTGGATGCGGAGGTAAGCCTGAAAGGGAGTCGGCCGCATAGTCGGGTCGCGGAGCGGATCAAACGATTCGTGGCTTCGGCGAATCGTCTCCTGCGCTCCGTCCCGGCGGCCCAGCGAGACGGCCATCTGCGGTCCGGCTCCCGACTGGACGTTGACCAGCAATTCCGAGATGCGATGCAGTTGGCCGGGGCCGACGACGAGGTCGACATACGGAGCTCGCTCGAAGACCAGCTTTTGATCCTTTTGCGCCATGCAGCCCATGACGCCGATGATCTTCTCGGGATGGGCCTGTTTCATGCGTTTGAGATTTGCCAAGTTGCTATACACCTTCGTCTCCGCATGCTCGCGGACGCTGCAGGTGTTGAACAAGATCGTATCGGCCGACTCGGGCGAACCGGTCAATTCGTAGCCCTGTTGTTTGAGGCTGGCGACGACCATTTCGCTGTCGAGCACGTTCATCTGGCAACCGACGGTCTCGATATACAGCTTCTTGCACGCGGCCGTCGCACCGGTCGCTGACTCGCCGTGCGTTTGCCTCAGTCCGTCCGTCATCGCTTACCCTATTTGCGAACTTGAAAATCCAACCTTGAAATCACCGGGGTGGGCAGCCGCTCTTGCCCGCGGGCCCAGCGCCCCCCTCGTGCGCTAGCGTCGGTACGCATTCTACACGTTTGGGCTTCCAAGTCGCGGGGCGCAGATGACGGATTGGACTGATTCACGACCCTCGCCCCAAAGCCCCTGAACACCCCATTTTCACAACACCTGTCGGGATTTGTTTTTTTTTTGATCGGGCGGTCTCGGTGACGCGCTGTTGCTAGCTGTCTTAAGCGGATCTTCACAAACCATTGTCCGGTAAACGCTTACTGCGTCGGGCTGCGGCGAGCCGCGTCGCCGTTGGGCGGGGGGTGCGCGGCCGCAAACTGTTCACGTGCAAGCATTTGCGCGTGGAATTTGACAAGCAAAGCCCGCTCGCTAAGATTCCTGAAACTCTACATGTAGTGCAGTCATTGCTCGTCACATACTACAGGTAGTGGTTAATCCGAGTTCATGATTTGGGTAAAGGAATCTGGTGCATGCGAACGGAAACGCCGCGATGGTCAGGTGATCCCAACCCAGGGGCCGGTTTATCGGGAGGCTTGTGCGGCGGGGCGGGGCGGTCGACTGTCGAGTTCTTTTTGCGAGGCCGGTCCGCCATCTGCGGCGCCTCAGCTCGTGACCTAAGGTGCCCGGCTATGCGCGAGACTCTGCGTTCGAGTCACTTTTCGTCTATCGTTCGGTGAAGGAGTTGTTCAGGATGGCCACGGTCGAAATGGGACGCAATCAGCGTCGCGCTCGTTTTACTTCCAAGTTGCGAGGCAATCGCATGGGCTTGCACATCGCCAATCGGTTCTGTCCTGAAGAGGTAGCCGATCCGTTTGAGACGGTCGACTGGGAGGTGCGCAAGGCGGTGATCAAGGACGAGAATGGCAAGCCGCTATTCGAGCAGACCAACTGCGAGATCCCGGCGACCTGGAGCCAGTTGGCGACCAACGTCGTTGTCAGCAAGTATTTTTATGGCGAGCCGGGCACATCGCAGCGCGAAAAGAGCGTGCGGCAGCTGATCCATCGCGTGTCGCGGACGCTGGCCGACTGGGGGCTGGAGGATGGCTACTTCGATTCGCCCGCCGACGGTGAGCGTTTCTATCGCGAGCTGTCTTGGCTGTGCCTGCACCAGTATGGTTCGTTCAATTCGCCGGTATGGTTCAACGTCGGCCTGTACCAGCAGTACGGCGTCACCGGCGCCAAGTGCACGTACCGCTATAACCGCGAATCGGGCGAGGTCGAGCAGCCGGAAAACCCGTATGAGTATCCCCAGGGTTCGGCCTGCTTTATCCAAAGCGTCGAAGACAACATGGAAGACATCATGCGCTTGGCAGCCAGCGAAGCCAAGCTGTTCAAGTTCGGTAGCGGCACCGGCACCGACCTGTCGACCATCCGCAGCAGCCGCGAGAAGCTCTCGGGTGGCGGCACGCCTTCGGGCCCGCTTTCGTTCATGCGCGTCTACGATGCCATCGCCGGCGTCGTCAAGAGCGGTGGCAAGACGCGCCGCGCCGCCAAGATGCAGTCCTTGAAGGTCTCGCACCCGGACATTCTCGAGTTCATCGAGTGCAAGTGGAGAGAAGAACAGAAGGCGCACGCGCTGATCCGCGAAGGTTACGAATCGAACTTCAACGGCGAGGCCTATTCGTCGGTCTGTTTCCAGAACGCCAACTTGTCGGTCCGCGTTACCGATGACTTCATGAAGGCCGTTCGCGACGGCCAGAAGTGGCGCACCAGTTGGGTCAGCGACAAAGCGCGTGGCACTCCGCCGGAATACGAGGCCCGCGAACTGCTCAACCGCATGGCTGACTGCGCGTGGCACTGTGGCGATCCCGGCGTGCAGTACGACACGACGATCAACAAGTGGCACACCTGCTCCAACTCCGGGCCGATCAACGCGAGCAATCCATGTTCGGAGTACATGTTCCTGGATAACACGGCCTGCAATCTGGCCAGCATCAACTTGATGAAGTTCCGCCAGGCCGACGGCACGTTCGACGTCGATGGCTTCACGGCCGCCTGCCGCGTATTCTTCATCGCCCAGGAGATCCTGGTCGATCACGCCAGCTACCCGACCGACCGCATCGCTTACAACAGCCACATGTACCGGCCGCTGGGGCTGGGTTACTCGAACCTCGGCAGCCTGGTCATGACCGCCGGCGCCGCTTACGATTCCGATCAAGCCCGGGGCATCTGCGGTTCGCTCACGGCTCTGCTGCACGGCGCGGCGAATCTGACCAGCGCGGAGATGGCGGGCGTCGTCGGACCGTTCGAGGCCTACGAGGCCAACCGAGAACCAATGGCGCGGGTCATGCGCATGCACCGCGAAGCGGTTGAAGCGATCGATGATTCCGGCCCGCAGTATCTCAAGGATGCCGCCCGCGATCTCTGGGACAAGGTGCTCGAGCTGGGCGAGCAGTACGGTTTCCGCAACGCGCAGGCAACCGTGCTGGCTCCCACCGGCACGATCAGCTTCATGATGGACTGTGACACGACGGGCATCGAGCCAGACATCGCTTTGGTCAAGTACAAGCAGCGGGCCGGCGGCGGCATGATGAAGATCGTCAACCGCTCGGTCGCTCTGGGCCTGCACACGCTCGGTTACACGCCGGAACAAGTCAAGGCGATCGTCGAGTACGTCGACGCCAATGACACGATCGAGGGAGCGCCGTTTTTGGCGGACGAGCATCTGTTCGTCTTTGACTGTGCGTTCAAACCGGCCAAGGGGACGCGCAGCATTCCCTGG
>JBQCJB010000995.1:0-2405 GCA_051953155.1 Aureliella sp.
GGCGAAAATGCCTCGACCGAAGAACTGAAAAAGGTTCAGGAGTACAACAAGTTCATCGGTGAAGCCCGCTTGTTGGGGATCACGCAGATGAACCTGACGAACTTGTTGGGCTATTTGAAATCCAAGAACGATACGCGTACCGTCCCGCTTGGTAGCCAGACCAACGCTAGCGATTACGCTCCGCGGGCCCAAAACGGGGTGACGCCGAACACCGAGGGCGTAGTTTCCGAATTGTTCCGCCAACGTCGCCCGGCTGGCAAGTAATTTGCTTGCTTAAGTTTTTGCCTGGTCGTTTCTTGACGATTGCGCAGACTTTGCGTAGACTACCACCAACCTAGAGTTCCCAACTTCGCGAAGGGCTCAAGCCGATTGAGTCCGCATATGCAGAGGCCAACATGAAACGTCGACTTTCTTTTGTGGCGTGCCTATCCGCTGTGCTGATGAGTGCCGCGCCACTCTGCGCACAGGTATCTCTGCTGCCGTCACAAGAGGCAGCTCCGACGACCGTGGCCGCGGTTGAGCAGCCGGCCGGTTCGTTTCTGAACCCTTTGCAACAGCAAGAGTGGGTCGTGCTCGATAGCACCGGCTCGGTTCACGGCATCTACTCGCAGCTCGGCCCTGACGGCACGCCTCGAGTGCTCCCAGGCGTAACGGTTCAGTTGAGCCGCAACGGGGCTCCGATCCAAACGGTGGTAACCGAACCTGACGGTCACTTCGCTTTCCAGGGACTGCGCGTCGGCGCTTACGCCTTGATTGCCAAGTCGCCCAGCTCGGTAGCGGCCTTTGCCCTGCACATTCTTCCAGCCGGTGCGTCGAGCAAGCTCGATTCGAACTTCATCGTGTTCGGCACCGCCTCCGGCGGCGCAGCTGTCGAGGGTGTCATGCGGCCACACGCAGTTGCGACGGTCAACGCGAGCGGCTACTACCCCGACCTTCAGACCGATCCCGCCGGCGATTCGCGTCGTTTCAACACGGGCGCTCAAGTTCGCTTGCGAGCAGGCAATTTGCTGGCTGGTCGCATCTCGCGTCCCAACGGCGCCGGAGCCGATCTGAGCGGCAATACGGTACACATCCTCCAAAACGGTCGCGTCGTTGCAGAAACGGTCACCAACTCGGCCGGTGAGTACCAAGTACCCAACATTGCTCCGGGCGTTTACGACATCATCATCGCCGGCAAAGACGGTGTGGCTGCCAGCTCGTTCCGCGCCGTCGGCGGCGACGATGTTAGCCTCAACGCCAAGCCGGCCAAGGCAGCGACGTCACTCGTCAGCACTGTCCAAGAATCGGTTCCCTCGCAGCAGGTCAGCGCCGTTCTGCAAGATACGCCCGACAGCCTGAACATCGAACTGGTCAGCCCGGGCGATTTCTTCTCCGGCGCTCCGGTTGAAGAAGTTCTTCCGCCGACTGACTTCGGCATGGCTCCGGTACCTGGCGCCGGCTTCGTCGGCCCCGGCGGTTTCGCCGGCGGTGGCGGTGGCGGCGGGTTTGGTGGCGGCGGCGGCGGTGGCTTCGGCGGCATCGGAGCCCTGCTGGGCATCGGCGGTTTGGCCGCTGGTATCGCAGCCCTGGCTTCCGAGGACAACGGATTCAACACGGTGATCTCCTCTCCATGAGCCCGGCCTGAGCCGCGGACCTAAACCAAAGTCCGATCGAAAAGAAACCTTGAGGCACGTCAAAATTTGGCGTGCCTTTTTTATTTGGTTTATCGGTGTCGTCTCCCTCAAACCTGCCGCATCCGCTCGCATTGCCTTTGCCGGCGCAGTATCCTAACAGGACCCGCACTTAGCCAGCCGGTTGCAACCCTCCCGCTCTCCCCCTGCCACATCCCCTAAAAAGTCTCTGGGCGAAAGAGCACTCGATGCGCGCCACATCGCTCGATGCGCGCGATTACCTCGATGTGCCCCAGATCGTCCGGTGTGAAGGAGTGCCCGCATGCTCACTCGCCTCGCAGCCCGCGTTGGAATCGTCGGCGTTGTTGGACTCGCGCTGGCCAGCGTGTCGAGCAGCCCGGCGGCGCTCGCAGCCGACGGCTCGAGTGGCAGCCAGCCGCTCGAACGCCTCGAGATCTTTCCATCGGTCATCGAACTGAGCGATGCGCGAGCCAGAGCCCAATTGGTGATTACTGCATGGAGCTCCGCAGGAGTTCCACGCGACGTCACGGACGAATGCGAACTTTCGTTCCGCGAGTCGGGGATCGCCCGCGTCGAAGACGGAGGCGTTCACCCCATCCGGGATGGCAAGACCGTTCTGCAGGTTCTCTACGGCGGACAACAACAGAGCGCTTCGGTGACCGTTTCCCGGGCCGATTGGCAACGGCCAATCGCTTTTGAGAACGAGGTTCTGGTCGCGCTGTCCAAACAAGGTTGCAACTCGGGAGCGTGCCATGGCTCGCCGAGCGGCAAAGG
>JBQCJB010000996.1:0-4459 GCA_051953155.1 Aureliella sp.
GACCGACCTGGAGATCAAACTGGGGGAAATGGACCGGCTGAAAATCGCCTCGCCGGTCGACGGCGTCATCCAGGAAATTTACAGCATCGAAGGAGCGAATACTGTCAAAAAGGGAGATCCCCTTTTTGTCGTGGTCCCCCAATCGCAGCAACTGGCCGTGGAATTGAGCGTCGCCGGCCGCGACATGCCGTTGGTGCAACTGGGCGATAAGGTCCGCTTGCAGTTCCAAGGCTGGCCGGCGGTGCAGTTCGTGGGCTGGCCCTCGGCGGCCGTCGGCACCTTCGGAGGCAAAATTGCCGCAGTCAGCCCCACAGACAATGCGAAAGGCGACTTTTACGTGCTCGTCGTGCCAGATCCAGAGGAGCCCGAGTGGCCGGATAACCGATACCTGAGGCAAGGCGTGCGCGCGAACGGATGGATTTTGTTAAAGCAAGTCGCTTTGGGTTATGAGATATGGCGGCAGCTGAATGGTTTCCCGCCGGTCATTTCCGAGGGAGAGCCTGGGACAGGCAAGAAGGACGCAGGCCCCTTCGGCCAAGACAAAGCCGGCAAGAAAATCAAATTGCCCAAGTCCTAAAGCGCCTTGGTTGGCACCGCTGGGCGTTCGCTCTGTGGTGCGTGTGTGCGGCAGCTGACGATCCGCGGCGAAGTGCCATCGCCCAATCGCCCACGCCCTCCTTCGTCCCAGCGCAGGCAGTTGTATCGCCAACACCATTTGCGCCGACTACCTTCACGCCACCTGATTTCACCAAATCAGCTTTGACTTCGACACCGGTCGCGACAACACAGGCCGGCACTTCCACGCCGCCTCAAGCTGCAATAATCGCGCCGACAGCTGTTCCGCAGCAGATGCCCGCTCTGGCAGCGCCTCCACAAGCAGTGCCTGCTCAGGCTGCTCCCGAACAAGCAGCGCCCGCGGAGCCCGTGCCTGCGGAAGACTCTAAACTGACCCTGGCCGATGTCGCGGCCAGCGTCGCCCGCAACTTTCCGCTCATCGAGCAATCGCGCCTTCAAGCGGGTGTCACTGCGGGCGAATCGATGTCGGCTGCCGGCTATTACGATCACAAACTCGAAGGCTACACGCTCTCCGATCCGACGGGCGTGTACAGGAATTACCGCAATGGCATTGGCGTTGCGCGGCAGTTGTGGTGGGGCGGCTATTTGTCGGCCGGCTACCGCATTGGCCGCGGAGATTTCGAACCGTGGTACAAAGAGCGCGAGACGGACAAAGGGGGCGAATACAAACTCGCTCTCACGCAGCCGCTGCTGCAAGGTCGCGCCATCGATCCGGCGCGGACGGCTCTGTTCCAGGCCAATCTCCGCCAGCAGGCAGTCGCGCCCGAAAACCTTCGCGTTTTGCTGACCACTGCCTTGGATGCGGCCAGTGTGTATTGGACTTGGGTTGCCTCTGGCAGCGTGCTCGAAGCCCAGCGCGAACTACTCGCGCTGGCCGAGACGCGCACGCGGCAGCTGGAAGAACTGGTCGCCGCCGGCAAGAACAAACCGATCGATCTGATCTTCAATGATCAGTTGGTCGCCGAACGAAGGCTAAAGGTCATCGAGTCGCAACAGAAGTATCGCGAGAGCGCGTTCAAGCTGTCGCTGTATCTTCGCGACGGGGTGGGCCAGCCTATGTTTCCGCAGGACGCCTGGTTACCCGATCGCTTTCCCGCCATCCAACCGCTGCCGCCTGGAGATTTTCAGCGCGACCTGGCGGACGCCTCGCTGCGGCGTCCGGAGCTGCGCATCTTGTCGCTGGACATGCAACAGCTCACGCTCGATTTGCGGCTGGCGCAGAATCAACTGCTCCCGCAGCTGGACCTGATTTCGGAGGGGTCCCAGGATGCCGGCGCGCCGGCCTCGAGCGCCAACGACAAAGGCCGCTTCGAACTTGAGGTCGGTCTGGCCGGCCAGGTGCCGATCCAGCGCCGTAAAGCGCGCGGCAAGATCATGACCACCCAAGCCAAGCTGGCTCAGACCGAACAGAAGATCCGTTACCAGCGCGACAAAATCGGCGTCGAACTCCAGACGGCCCGCAACGCGCTCGACCTGGCCTCGGAATCGGTCGTCCAGGCGGAAGCGGCCCTGCGGAGCGCCGTCACTTCGCTCGACCGCTACACCTTCGCCTTCGGCCAAGGGCAGGTCGACATGGTCTATCTCAATCTACTCGAATCCAAGACTAACGAGTACGAGATCAAGCTGATCGAAACGCAGCTGAAATGGTTCAGCGCGCTGGCCGCGATGCAAGCCGCACTCGGACTCGATCCGGTCGACCAGGCCCTAGCCATCAGCGGCTTGCCGGATTCCGACGCTCCGACTCCGCGTCACTTGCCGCCAGCGGTGCCTAGGCAGCCTTGAGGCTTTCGATGCCGCTTTTGACGGCGCTGACCAGCAGATGCAATTCCTCTGGGCCGATCGACAGCGGTGGCATAAGGACAATCACATTGCCGAGCGGCCTGAGCCACACGCCCAGCTCCAGCGCGTGCTTGCAGACGGCATGACCGCGCCGCTCTGCCCACGCATAAGTCGCCTTGGTCCCTTTGTCGCGCACCAATTCGACCGCGGCGATCAAACCCCGCTGGCGAACATCGCCGACATGCGGCAAGTCGCGTAGTGGTTCGAGCAACTCGCCGAGCAAACGCGCGCTCCGGGCGACACGGGCGAGCGTCTGCTCTTCGTCGAACAGCTCGATGGTGGCCAGGGCTGCGGCAGCCGCCAGTGGGTTGCCACCGTAGGTATGGCCATGAAAGAACGATCGGCTCTGATCGTACGCTCCCAGAAAACTATCCCAGACGCGCTGGGTCGTCAGCGTGGCAGCCATCGGCAAGTATCCGCCGGTCAAACCTTTGCCGGTGCACAGAAAGTCGGGAGCGACCTGTTCGGCTTGGCAGGCCCACATCGAACCCGTGCGTCCCATGCCGACGGCGATCTCGTCAGCGATCAACAGAACCTTGTGCTGGCGAGCCAGCTCAGCCAGCCCCGAGAGGAAACCGGCGGGATGCATCACCATGCCGGCGGCACCTTGTACGATCGGTTCGATGATCACGGCGCAGAGTCGCGAACCAAACCGCTCGAATAACTCCGCATACTCGGCGAGGTAATGCGCGCAGGCCTGCTGGCTGGTGACGCCCTCGGGCAAGCGATAGGAATCGGGACAAGGGCCGCGCACGACCTCGAACAGCAGCGGGTCGAACATCGCATGGAAGCGGCTGACGCCGCCAACGCTGACCCCGCCAAGCGTGTCGCCATGGTAGGCGTTCCCGACGGCCAAAAACAGATCGCGCTGCGGTTCCGGTTGCGCACATTGTCGCCAATACTGAAAGGCCAGTTTCAAGGCGACTTCGACCGCGCAGGCACCGTCGCTGCTATAAAAAACTTTCTCGAGCGGCGCGGGGGTGATGTCGACCAGGCGGCGTGAAAGTTCGATTGTCGTCGGATTGCTCATCCCCAGCGAGGTCACGTGAGCGACGCGCCCGAGCTGGTCGACGATGGCCTGGTCGATCTTGGGATGGCGATGGCCGTGAACATTGCACCAAAGGCTGCTGACTCCGTCGAGATAACGTTTGCCGTGGCAATCAAACAGCCAAACGCCTTCGGCCCGCTCGATGATCAGCGGCTCGTATTCGGTCATCTGCGTGAACGCATGCCAGTAGTGTTCGCGGTCCCATTTCTCCAACTGGTCGCTCGACGCGGCTCCGATTCGAAAACTCATGTCGGTATCGTTCGATCCCTACCAGATCACTTCGACCGGCGCGCCGGAACGAACGCCGAGCATGGCGCTCGCGCTGTCATCGACCAGCTCGATCGTCAGCGGCGCTTGGCCGTCGGCGACGATGGCGACCAACGTCATGGCCGGCTGGCCATGATCGGGACCGAACAGGCCGTACGTTTCATGCTCGTCAACAGTCACTCGGACGCTTGCGTCGCGCGGGGCCGCACTCAGCTGGGCTGCCGAGATATCGGTAACCAGGCTGCCGCGACTATTCACTTCAACGACCTTACCCTTGACTGATCCTGGCACTATGACGATCCTCGGCTGGTGCTGCGCGTGACTCCGTCCTTGAGAAGAGGCTGCCTGCGTCCGTGTTCGCCTTTGAAAAGCTACGCGCAAGATTGTCTAGCCTGAGTGGCTGCACGGCAAGACGGCTAACCGAGAGTGCGAACGACGACCTTTGAACCGGGCGAAATGCGGAGTTGTTCCGCCGCGCTGCCGGCCACGACGGCCAATTCGATCAGTTCATGCGAGCCGGCCAAAAGGACTGGAGTGCCCGGGGGATGCTGGCCGTAGGTGGCCGCCTGACGAAAGGCAATCGGCTTTCCGTCAACCAGGACCTGTAGGCCCGCCTCGGCAGCGCCACTGGCCACCTGGCGGGCCTGGGAGGCCGCTGCGGCGGCTGTGAAGGTGGCGACCGTAACCGCCGGGGTCGCGTCAGCCCGCGCAGGCAGCCAATTGGCCGGC